>JAICXC010000194.1 GCA_025980665.1 Bryobacteraceae bacterium | reverse complement strand
GAGATGGCGGTCGAGCCGATGACCAGTTCGAGGAGCTGGAACCAGACGATCTCATAGATGAGCGCGGCTACACCGCTGCCGAAGGAGAGCAGAAGCAGGAGGGGAAGCAGCCAGCGATGCCGAATCATCGGATCGGGCATGTTAACACGAAATCGATTGGCACCCTGATGAGAGAGCGCTCGATCTCCTCGATTTCTACTTTAGGGGCGAGGCGGGACCGCAGCGCGGGCGAATGCTCTAAGTAGAAGAGTCGTTGGAGAGAAATAGTTGGCCCGCGAGAGTATCGCTTACTTACCGACCGATTTCAGGGCGGCTCCGCCCTTCTCGACACTGGCGCCGGTCCCTAAAGCTAATTTCTGGGCACCCCACTTAAGGCCCCGGCCGGTTGCTTTGACGCCCCTGACGGTGACCTTACCCGTGGCGGCGCCAGTTTTGGCTACCGCGGTCTTAGCGGAGTCACCGGCGTCCTTGATGTCTTGCCCGGCGCCGTCCTGGGTCTTCGCCGCGAGAGGGAGGATAAAACAAATGGAGAGCAGAATGTTTCTTATAGCTCGCATGACTCTACTGTAGCGGAAAATTCACTGGAATGGCGGGCGGCGGCGTCTAGTTTTCCGCCGAGGGCTGGGCGCTGTCGACGACTATGGGGACGGGCGCGGCATTTTGAGCCTCAAGGCTAGTCTCACGCTTGAAGTGGTGCTGTTTGCCATAATGTTCACCTGCCTCCCGATGTGACCCATGACTTTTGTCCATTCGTACTGTTCGTTTCTTCGAATAATCTTTTCCACGTAAAAAAACAGTGATCATGCTGCCAACCAGACCTGCGGCGAGATTGACCAGAAAGGCTGCGCCAAGGCTCAGTGACGCAGAAACTAGCCAGCATCAAAACGGCGGCACCGAGAGTTAGGGGTACCACAAGAACAGTGAATAGAGAGTGCTTCTTCATAGGGGGCCTGCAGCTGGAGTCTATCAAAACAAGTTTGCAGAAAGGCCGGGTTTCCTGCGCGCGTTGGCTCCAGGGTACGCGAATGAGTTCGGCGGGAGTCGAGTTACAATTCATCGTATTACTGAACGACAATTCTGAAGCAGAAGGAGCATACAGATGAGATTCAGGGTTCTATTGGTCGCCGCCGGACTACTCACTGCATCCGCCAGTGTCTATGGACAATCCAAGCTAGCGGGGAAGTGGCAGACGGACAATGTTCAGGCGGCGCTTGAGGCGCAGAAGAATGCGCCTGCTACTCCGGAAGCGGGCGGGCGCGGTGGCCGCGGCGGAGGCGGTGGGCAGGCGATTATGCTCGATCTGCAAGTGGACGCATCCGGCAAGATCAGCGGGACGGTGACGGAGATTGGAAATCCTCCGGTGCTGAATATCGAGACCGGCACGATCACGGGCAAGACCGTTAGTTGGGTCACGCAGCCGAGGGGCATCACCTGGAACTTCGAAATGACCGACGATGACACGCTTACGCTAACGGGTCGCGTATTCGCCGGCCGAGGCGGCGGAGGTGGAGGCAAGGGCCCGGCTCCGGAAGCTGCTCCGGGCGGCGGCGATGGCGCTCCCAAAGGTGGCGGCGGCCGTGGTGCGGGCCGAGGTGCACAGCAACCGATTGTGTTCCACCGGGCGAAGTAGAAGTTTAACGAGGTGCATCCGCGCAGGCGGCCTTAAAGTCCGAGTAACTTCCCGGGTCCAGCGGTGGCCGATCAGGATAACAGCGGTATCGGGGCCCACCGATATGAAAAGACCAGGGGGCGGTGATCGCCGGCGCCCCATAAACTACAACCAGGCAAAGGATGACCAGGCCGAGAAGCGTCGCGATACATCCGCGTCGCTTCGCTACCCGCATACGCGAGCTACTTTTTCGCGGCTTTTTCTTCCGCGCGGGCGCCAGCTAGGATGCCGGTCATACCGTAGTTCCCCTCGTGACAGGCGGAGTCGAAGATCATGTGGCGATGATCGTCGGCTTTGCCCATTTCAATGAGAACGGTCCACGGCCGGGTCCACGTTTTTGGATCCTCGAAGGTGATTTCGCGGCGCAAATTGTTCGCGTCCACGCGCCGGATGCGTTCGGTCATCTTGTAGGTATCGATGTTGGATCCGCGGAAGCCCTGCGAGAAATTGGTAGTTTCAATGACCAGAGTGTCGCCTTCCCAGTGGCCGCGCGAATCCCCTAAATAGAACTTGAGGTTGGACGGAGCATGTGGGCGCCCATCCATAAAGATGGTGCGATTGCCTCCGCCGGCGTGATCGTCTTCCATGTAAATCCCCATGGATTTAGGAGACTGCACGATCTGCATCACGGTGCCTTGGGCGAAAGCAGTATTTAGAGGAAGGAACGGCATCGGCACGCCGAGGCAACGGGGCGATTGCGCGATAAATTCCGGATTGTCGTTCGGGCCTCCCGGGCCTCGGCCACCCGCGCCCGCAGGAGCGCCGCCGCGACCGCCTCTGCCAGCTCCCTGCGCACCCGCCACGAGCGGAGGAATTTTGCCATCGGGCGGATCGATGACCATCGATGTCCGCTTGCCGGTTTTCAGGATCGAATTGAAGACTGCGTTATAGGCTCCGCTGACGTCCTGAGCCCCGGATGAGCGAGCGTTGCGGCCAGGATCCAAACCTTTCTTCTTGTCAGCTGCGGCCACTTCCTCGTCTGTCAGAAATTCCTTGCCGGCATTTGCCGCGGAGCGTTCCAGCGGCACGTCGTACATGACGAACCACGTACCCTGCAAGTTGGGATCGCCCCAGGGCGTTCGAAGGGAAGGTGCTGCCTTGGTTGCGCTCTTGGATTTGGCGGCTGTTGATTTGGGAGCGGCCGCGGGAGTCTGGGCGAATGCGAGGACCCCCGCCAATGTACCCACTACCAGCACCAGAGAGACTAAACTCCGCTCCATGACTGTCGGGGCTCTGTGAGTGGCTGCCACTGGCTTTCCTTGCGCCTATTATAGTAGATGCATATGAGACTTTGGAGCAAAGGCTGGATCATTTTTTTTATATCGGCCGTAGCGCTGGTGGGGCAAACTTCTGGCCGGATCGCCGGCAAGCCCGACTTCAATGGGATTTGGGAAGCCAATAACACTGCCAATTGGGACCTGCAAACTCACGCGGCGCGTCCGATGGTGGCGCAACCCGGCTTAATTCCCGGCTCCCAGGTTCTGGCGGCGCCGGTGGTTGGACTAGGCGCGATAGGCTGGGTGCCCGGAGGTCTGGGCGTGGTGGAGGGCGATGAGATTCCGTATCAGCCATGGGCAGCCGCGAGAAAAAAGGAAAACCTGGAACACTGGATGGATCGCGATCCGGAGATCAAGTGCTTTCAGCCCGGGGTCCCTCGCGCGATGTACATGCCGCATCCTTTTCAGATAATCCAAAGCGCAACTAAGATCCAGATGGTGTTCGAATTTGCGAACGCGCAGCGTACGATCCATCTGAATAAGATGGATCCGTATCCGAACGTGCTGTACATGGGGTACTCAGTCGGTCACTGGGAAGGCGATACGCTGGTGGTCGACGTGTCGGATTTTACCGACGCCACGTGGTTTGACAGATCGGGCAATTTCCATAGCGATGCGCTGCATGTGGTGGAGCGGTACACCCCGATGGGCCACGATGCGATCCGTTACGAAGCCACTATCGAAGATCCGCAGGTATTCACACGGCCCTGGAAGATAAGCATGCCCCTCTATCGCCGGCTGGAGCCGAATGCCCAACTGACAGATTTCCGGTGTGTCGAGATGGTGGAAGAGACCATGTACGGGCATCTTCGCAAAGAGCAGCTGGTCAAGCATTGGGAAGGCACCACCATGAACATCGACGTGACGCGCAAGATTCCGCCGGGGGAAGCTGTGCACGAACGCTACATATCAGGGAACCCGCCGGGGAAATAGCGCCGGAGGTTGTAGAATAATGAGGGTTGGGAGGTCAGTCGAAATGCGAGCCAGACTAACTGTGGGAGCCGTGATCGCTGCAGGTATCGCGCTGCTTCTGTCGCCATCTCCGGCGCGGGCACATCATGCCTTCGCGGCGGAATTCGACGAGAAGAAGCCGGTCAAATTCGTCGACGCGACGGTGACGAAGGTCGAGCTGATCAACCCGCATAGTTGGATCCATGTCGACGTGAAACAGCCTGACGGCACGGTGGTGAACTGGGCGATCGAAGCCGGGAGCCCGAATATCCTGCTGAGGCGAGGCATCACCAGAGATACGCTCCAGAAGGGGCAGAAGATCGTCATCGACGGGTATCAATCGAAGGACGGGTCGCACAGGGCAAACGGCCGCGACCTCACGCTGCCGAACGGGCAACATTTATTCCTGGGATCGTCGGGTCCTGGCGAAGGGGCCCCTTACGAAGTGCCGCGGCCGGGCGTGGACACGAAGTAGCCTGACGCTCATTTCTCTGGCCACGTCACGGGGGTTAATGCTCGAAGAGCTCATGCATGTGCTTTGTGATCGTGGGGCATTCCGTGGCAGGGAAGAACCAGGTCTAGAAACGCCCACAATCGCGGCACTTGTATTCGTAGATTGGAATAAGCGAATTTTATCGAGATAGGGCGAGCTTGTCATCCCTGAGAAACTGGCAGCGGATTGCGTTGCGCAAACTGTGCCTGGTGCCAGTAGGGATACGGACGAGTCTCCTTGCTGGCCGCATCGAGTTTGACGATTTGCGGCGCTGTCAGGCTCCAGCCCGCGGCGCCGAGATTCTGTTGGAGCTGTTCGGCGTTTCTCGCGCCGATAATGACCGTCGAAACGGTAGG
>JAICXC010000138.1 GCA_025980665.1 Bryobacteraceae bacterium | reverse complement strand
AGTCCACCCGATCAGCCGCCCGGGGTGCGGCGCTACTTCGCGGGGTCGATGCGGAGCAGCGCGCCGTCGGCTTCGTCGGTGAGCAGGTAGAGCAGCCCGTCGGGGCCCTGGCGGATGTCGCGGATGCGGTTGTGGAGGTCGCGGAGGATACCTTCGCGGTGGAGTTCTTCCCACTGGTCGTTGAAATCGATGCGCTCTAGGTGACCGGAACGCGGGACTTCGCCTTCGCGCATGCCGCCGATGAACAAATTGTTCTTCCAGTTGGGATAGCGGTCGCCGGTATAGAAGTGCAAGCCGGAGACGGCGATGGCGGGGACCCAGTAGATGACGGGCGGCTCCATACCTTCTTTATAAGGATCGAGGGCGACGCGCGGGCCAGAGTAGATGCGTCCGTTGTTGACGACGGGCCAGCCGTAGTTCTTGCCCGCGGCGAGGATGTTCACTTCGTCGCCGCCGTTGGGGCCATCTTCGCAGGACCAAATCTCGCCGGTGACGGGATTGACGTCCATACCGAGGATGTTGCGATGGCCGATGGTGAAGACTTCGGGTTTCGCGCCGGGTCGATTGACGAAGGGGTTGTCGGGCGGAATGGTGCCGTCGTCGCGGAGGCGGAGCACTTTGCCTTGGAGGCTGCCGGGATCCTGCGCCGTCATGGACGCGGGGGCGGGCGGATCGCCGCCGGCGCTGACGTTCATATAGACCATGCCGTCGCGGCCGAAGACGATGCGCGAGCCGCCGCCGCCGCCGGAGACGCCCGTCGAATAGAGGTCCTGCCAGTTGCTGACGGCGGTGCCGTTCCAGCGGAAGCGGGCCAGGGTGAGGCCGTGCACTTTGCCGTCGTCACCGGCGGGCTTGTTATAGCAGATGTAGATGAGCGAGTTTTGCGCGAAGTTCGGATGGAGCGCCATGTCCATGAGGCCGGTGAGTCCGGTGGCCTGAACGGGCGGGAGGCCGGGGACGGGTGTAGGACTGAGGACGCCATTGCGGACGATGCGGAGTTTGCCGCCGCGTTCGGTGATGAGGATGGTGTTGGCGTCGGGGAACACCATGCTGAAGGGCTTGTTGAGGCCTTTGCTGATGGTGAGGGTGAGGTTGCGTTCGACGCCCGTGTCGAATTTGTAGGGGGAGTCGGGAAGCGGGGGCGAGGGCCAGTTGATGCCTTTGGGGGCACCGCCGCCCTTGGCTTTCGCTTTATCCTTGCCAGGAGCGGCGCCGGGCGCAGCGGCGGGTTGCTGGGCTTGTGCGAGAAGGGTGATGAGCGCGGCGAAGGCGGCGACGAACACGGGCGCGGTACGGAGTTTCATGACAGACGATTGTACTTGGAATTGCGGGCGATTGCTGCGGGGGCAGGTTCAGCGTTTGAGTGTGGCTTCCCAATACGTCACGATGTGTTGCGCAAGCCGCCACTCGCTTGAGTGAATTCCCCGCCCCGTTGCCGCGACGTGATCATGTTTGGTCAGCCGAATGGCATCCCGTGGTCAACAGCGTCCTCATTCGCTCGCGCGAATCGCTGCCAAGCGGCCCTTTTTGTGACTGGCGTTACGTGTGCTCAGCAATCCGGTCTGCCATGCAAACCTTCCGGCGCGAAACGAGAGGAATCGTGAATCGCTTCCTGTTCCACCAACTGAGTTTCCCTCATTGCATCGAAGCCTTGGCAGCCGCGCACCTTCGGCTCATCCCGAGGCTCGTTCCCGAGGACATCGAAAAGCTTCGTGTTCTCATGTTGACGAACAACGAACAGGTGATGGCCGAGATGACGCGGCGCACACTCGGGACAGCGAATTAGACTCCATTGGGCGAAGCAAATTGGCGCGCGGTGACGATCTAGGGAGCGGGATCCGGAAATGTTGAGAAGGGCGAACCCACAACGGAGAAGCGCAAATAACTAAACTCTAGGCTACGCGAGGTTTCGCTGTCATAAATGCGCCAAATTATTCTGATGCGTCATCTAGGGAAGCCCCCAGGTTTGGGATTCTTGATGTCCGAAGATAGTACTTCAGCCGGTGCTGTAAGCTTCGCCGGGCACGTCACCTCCGTTCCCAACTAAGCTCCAGGGGAGTCTACCGTTTTGTAAGAAATCCAAAATGTCAACTGCGTCCGCAATGATATGCCGGCGCGACGTGCTCTTATCCTAGTGGTCTGAACTTTTCTGAGCCAACGACTTTTTCGACGCCGGGCCGCCCTGTGCTCGGCGTCTGACTCGTAGTCATTACGGAGTGCCATCGACTATCGGCTTAAGAAGGAGTGCCGGTAGCTTGCTCTAATGAAGCCAAAGCGGCAGTCCTCGCGAATGTAGTCGGCAAGAGGCCATGGACGGACTGATTGGTTGGTGCGGCGTTTTTTCGAAAACCCTGTTTGCGAGCAGAACCACGGGGCTGAAAAGGTGTTTCGGGAGATATTCGTGCGCCGACCACAGGCAACTGGGATGAAATCGCATTTCGGTAAAATAACCGAGTCCTGTGTATAATGCCCGGGCGATCACCCGACCCCGGAACCCATAGCCTCCGACGGCAAACCACACAGAGGTGAATGGACGAATTGGAACTTCGGTCTGGAAGAGTGCGCCGGACGACCGAATTTCCTCGAGATTGACTTTTAGTTCACTCTCGGGTGCCTCCCTAGATTGCAAAATGCAGGCTAAGTATCTCCGAAGCGGCCGCCTCTATAGTGCAGAGGAGAAGGCGCGAATGCTGGAGGAGGCGCAGAACTTGCGCACTCCGCAGATGCATGCAGCGTTGGCGTTGGACCTAAACACTGGACTCCGAGATAAGGAATTGCGCGAGATCCGGTAGGAGCAGATCGACCTGATCGATAATAAAGCGCTCACTGTCGGCAAGCCTAAAAGGAAGCGGCAATCGAAGCATTGCAAACGCATGCCGCTTGGTACACCCGGCGGTTCGGGCGTGCCGGCCTGAGTGGTATATGTTCGCCTTCGGAACACCGCTGCCGAAGGACCCTACGCGCGCAATCACATCCTTCGAGACGGCGTGGACCGCAATCACATCCTTCGAGACGGCGTGGACCAAAGTTCGCGAGAAAGCTGACGTAAAGGGCCGATGGCATGACAATCTTGGTTATAGAACTCGCAGAGTCGGGCGCGGGCGACGAGGTGATCATGAGTATTGCCGGACACGTCTCCCGTGCCATGCTCTCCCGCTATTCGCACGTGCGGATGGAGGCAAAGCGGCGCGCGCTCGATGAAATCGCCACTCGCCAGCGCACAGCCGATGAGAAGCGCAAGCGGGAAATCGAGCGGCAGCGCCATGCGGAGATTGCCATTCTGTCGTTGACGATTCAGTAATCGGCCAACAGCACGCTAGGCTCGATCCGCACTGTGTTCCATTCGAGAGCGAGGAACCGGGAATCAACTCAGCGACGACCCGCCCGATTCCACAAGTTATCCACAGCGGCAGTTCGTTAACACGTTGACCTTGCACGTCGAGATTGTTGAGGAAAAAATCGATTATGTCCTGGACCTTTTCCGCCTTTGCGGTGCATGATGGCTAAGCAGTCGGGCTGCCCCTATCGGACGCGAAGGAGTCTGCCATGGATCGCACGCGAGGCCAACATTTCTTTGGGATGTTGGCCTCCTTTCCCGATCTTTGGGATGTTGGCCTCCTTTCCCGAACTTCACCCCGCAAGAATTAGACGTCTCCCCGAGTACCCCCAGAGTCCCCCCAACTTCCCCTGTAAATCAAAGTTTCAGTCCTCCCTTGTGGTTGCAATGCGAGGCGACCACAAGCTGTTCGGCTGGTTAACCGAAAGATTGCAGGTTCGATTCCAGGTGCTGTACGTGTTTCTGGTGTTGGCGCATGACCGGCGTCGGTGCACTTCAATGTCACCGCGCATCCCACCGCGGAATGGACGGCTCAGCAACTGCGCGAGGTCTTTCCCTTGCGATGCCATGCGATCGCCGTCGCGGGTTTAACGCCAGTCGCCCCAGACCTTCGAAAGAAACACCCAAAACAGACGGTCAACGGGAGTCAGCTTCGGCCGTTTTCTGACAGAACGCTTAAGGACCCCGATCTGGTGTCGGAGGGCGATGTTTTCCAACTCCAGCACGGCGCGCGAACGCAACATCGAATACAACGTCGACAGAAGAGCGGACAACACGATCAGCATCGGATAACTGCCATCTTCTCAACAGAACGGAGTTTCCGATAGGGACAATAGGCGGGACCGGCGTGACAACCCAGGTTTTGGGTGTGGAATGCGGTGGCCGCCTGGTGATCCACGTGAACCAGGGTCGCGGTCAGCGGCGTGTTGACGCCGCCGTCGGGCGGGTTGAGAGGGGCGTGCGAACTGCGGTCAAACCGCGATCCTGCAGCGCCTTTTTAAGAATTACCGCCGCCGCTGGGAATTCCTTCTTAGCGTTTGCGAAGAAAACTCCGTCCGCGAGCATGAGCGGGGTCCAACCGAGCTTTGTCTTCGCGTCTACCTGTGCGCCGTGATCGATCAGAAATTGGACAATGGAAGCTTGGCCGGAGACCACCGCACCATGCAGGGCTGTGCTCCCACTCCAGCGTGGGTCGCCCATGCCCTTGTCCTTCAGTTGATCCATGTTCAGCGGATAGTAGAGAAGCGTATACTGAGGATCGCCGGTCATCTCGAAATCGCCAAAGTCGGCGTGCGCGTTGATGTCGTTGCCTAACTCCAAGGCCAGTTTTACGGCTTCCAGCCGCTCTGCTTCCGGGCAACCCGTGTACGGACCCGGGCTTTCTCCTTCCCAGTAGCCAAGCCCGGCGGCCACCATAAGGGGAGTGATTCCGAATTTCGTACCGATTTTGGGATCGGCGCCATTCTGTGCGAGCAGGCGCATTAGTTCGGCATCGCCGTTTTGTGCAGCAACATAAAAAGGAGTCGCTCCGACATAGCTCAGCAGGTGACGGCCGAGGTCGATGTTGGGCGGATTTACCACCGTACCGCCCTCCTTATCGAATCTCTTTTCCTTCCAGGAAATCCGGACGTTGGGATTTGCCCCATGCTTCAGCAGGGCCGCCGCGAGTTCCAGGGCGGTGACGTTGCCCTGAGGAATAGGAGGACCCTTGGCAGTTCCGCCGACGCCTGCCGCGCCGTCCGAGCCAGGTTTCCGGAGCCAGGCGACCGTGTGCAGAGCAGACCCACGCGCATCCGGAGCGTTGGGGTCTGCGCCACGGTCCAGAAGAACTGTCGCGAGTTCGAAATACGCATTCACGACAGCCATATTCAGCGCCGTAGTGCCATCCGCCGTAGCGTCGTTCACATTCGCGCCATGATCCAGCAGCGTTTGGGCGGCCTCAATATGTCCATTGCGGACTGCGAACAGTAGCGGCGTGGATCCAGCCTTTGACTTCGCCCGTACACCGGCCCCGAACTCTATGAGTATCTCTACAGCCTGTGCATTGCCTTCCGAGGCTGCCCACATCAGCGCGGTCTGCCCTTTATAAGGCTCCTGCGCGTCCACGGCGGCTCCGTGTACCAGCAGCGCTTTCACGGCTTCTACTTTGCCATTGAGGGCAGCGGTCATCAGGGCCGTCTGGCCTTCTTCCGCAGTACTGTTGGGATCGGCTCCGGCGCTGAGTAGGCTTTCCACGATTGCCGCATCACCGTTCGTGCAGGCGAAATAGAGAGGGGATATGTTAAAGCGAGTGGCCGCTTTCGCGTTCGCGCCTGCCGTCAGCAGCAGGTTCGTAATTTCCAGGTTGTCGCGCTGTACCGCCCAGTGCAGGGCCGTGGATCCGTCCGCCTCCGCCGTGTTCACTGGAACATGTTGTGCCAGCAGAGACCGTACAGTCTTCACATCCGAGCGTTTCACCGCTTCGATCAGCCGCAGGTCACGGGCCGCGGCATTCAGGTACATCATCGCGGCGAAGGAAAGAAACAGCACGCTTCGACACGTGGCGCTCCGAGGTGCCTTCATGATGCCCTCCGCCCATCATTTTAGTACGGAGGAAGCGCCGCTCAATGACCATATCTGGTTATTGAAGGGGCAAAAGTGCTCATGATACGATTTCGACCGAGTACCAGGCTTCGTTGGGGGTCCAAGATGACATCGTTTTTACCCGGCCGCTCTCGCTTCGGCCATTCGCTCCTGACTGGAGCTATGTTATTGAGTTTGTTATGCTCGCCACGCTTGACCGCTCAGGTGACTACAGGGACGCTCTACGGGGATGTACACGATACCACCGGCGCGGTTGTTCCAGGGGCAAGCGTCGTAGCGAAACACCAGGAAACGGGCTTTGTCAAAGAGGGCGTCACCGACGAAAAAGGTGAGTTTGCCTTCACCGCTTTGCCCACTGGTCCCTATACAATCACCATCGGCCTAAGGGGATTCAAGACGCTGACAACTCAAGGACTTGAGCTCGGCGCCGGCCAAGCGGTCCGGCAAAGCTTCAACATGGAGGTCGGGGCTCTTGCGGAAACGATCACAGTGGCCGACACGGCCGCTCTGGTCGCAACGGCTTCCTCGTCGCAGCAGGAATCGATCGGCCGAACGGAGGTAAGCCAGTTACCGCTGGCGCGGCGTAGTCTGGAAAATCTTGCCACACTGGCGCCTGGCGCGAGCAACGCCTCGGTCGGCCTGGCCGGAAGCGGTAGCATCCGCCTGAACGGTGTCGCCGAAGGAGGCACGTCGATCACGGTCGACGGCACCGATGCGATTGCCAATCCAGAAACCCGAGGAATTAACCAGTACGGCAGCCAGAACCAGATCAGCATCATGAGTATCGACGCTGTGGCTGAGGTCCAGGTGGTCAAGGGCGTTCTGCCCGCGGAATACGGAGGGGTTGTCGGCGGACAGATTAATATCCTTAGCCGCTCCGGCACCAACCAATTCCATGGTTCGGCGATCGAGAACTATCAAAACGAGGCGTTTTTCGCGCGCGATACGTTTCTTCCAGCTTCTAAGGCAAAGCCGACGGCCCGTTTCAATCAATTCGGCGGAACCCTGGGAGGCCCAATCATCCAGAACAAGCTGTTCTTCTTCGTAGCATACGAAGGTTATCGGGATTCCGAAGGAGTCGCGCTGACCGGGACCGTTCCCACGCAACAACTGCGCGATCAACTCCTGGCCGCGCTGCCGTTCCCGGAGACCAAGCTCGCGCTCGATCCTATTCCGCTGCCCACAAGTCCGGTGAATGCACAGATCGGGAATTACTTCACCGCGAACGCGTTGAAGCGTCACGACAATAATTTGATGACAAAGGGAGACGTCAGCCTGTTTGGCGGCAACCTCTCCGTGACGTATACACGGTCCAGGCCGTACGCGCTTCAGCCCTCCATTTTTCTCAACGGGTCCGATGACCAGAACTTTCTGAACGCGAACGATCGTGTCGCGGCCCAGTACATTCAAACCCGAGGATCTTGGGTGTTCGAAACGCGTTATGGATTCAATCGCACCAATCTGGACCGGATTCAGAGTTTCTGGAATGTCTTGTCTCCAGGCACTTCGGCGCCGGGACTCACTGAGGTCGGCAGCCGCGTTTCCCTTTTCACGATCAGCGGCCTGTTCTCTTCCCCTAGCTCGGAAGTACTCGACCTGCGTGGCCGCTCCTTCAGCTTCGAGCAGAAAGCGACTCGCATTATCGGCTCGCACGCGATCAAGATGGGCATGAATTGGGGACGCCAGGCGGGCAGCAAGACCGATCCGCAGAACACGAATTACGTTTTTCAGACGCTTGCCGCCGCACTTGCGGACACGCCGACCTCCGTTACTCTGTCCTCTGGTCAGCCACCGCACGACGGCCATCTGGATACCTACGGTCTGTTCATCCAGGACGATTGGCGGGTTAACAAGAAATTCGTTCTGAACATGGGTCTGCGGTACGACTACTATCCGTCCGTCCAAATTCACGCGACTTCCAGCGCGCAGGCGCAGATTTACAATCTGAATGCGCCCACAAGCCTTCAGAAAATGGACTTTGGCTCTCCGCGCGATCCGAACAATGTATACGAACCGGACTGGAACAACTTCGGTCCCAGGCTGGGCTTCGCCTGGACCGTAGGCGACAAGGGAAATACCGTCATCCGGGGCGGTTCCGGCGTACTCTTCAGCCAGCAGTTGTACGCCATGCTACAGAATCAGGTCACCGATCCGTTTCTGCCTTCAACGGTAACGCTGAATCAAACCGATACAACCGCGCTCGGCCTGAAGTGGCCTCTGTCCGGCGGTCAGCTGCAGCAACTGTTGTTGGCGAATGGAAACGGCCAGAAGACGGTATTTTCGCTCATCGATACGCATCTCGCGAATCCATATACGATTCAAACGAATTTTGATGTGGAGCAAGCGCTGGGCGGGTCGTGGATGGCCGAAATCGGTTATCTCCGAACGGATGGTGCCAGCTTCCCCATGGAACTGCCGCTCGCGCAAGCATTCGACCGACAGACCGGCCTGCGGCCGAATCCCGCGCTCGGAACTCCTAGCGGGTATTACATCACCAGCCAGCAAACCATGGTCTACAATGCGATGCAGGCTTCGATCCGCAAGAGGCTTTCCCGGGGCCTGGGGATGGACATCCACTACACTCTGAGCCGCGGATTCGCGGATCAGGGCGGCTCACTGAGCTCGGCGTTTACGAATTCCGACATTTATGTCACACAGGATTTCTTCAATCCCTTCATCGATCGGGAGCCTCTTTCCCAGGAAGCCCGGCACCGCATCGCCACCAATGTGATCTATGAACTTCCGTGGTTCAAGAAGGGTAATGGATTCGTTTCACGTGTACTCGGAGGTTGGCAGGCTTCCTCTATCTTTACTGTCCGCTCGGGTATACCACTGAGAATCTCGCAACCCTCCGGCATCGCCATGAGCCGGCCGGATTTTGTCGGAGGCAATCCAGTCCTCGATAACTATCGGACGACACGGGCCTACATCAATAAGGCGTCGTTCGCACTTGTGCCGACCTACGCGACCACGAATGCGACAATTCGCCCCGGCACCCAGAATCCTGCGGACGTTCGCAGTCCGGGGAACTGGACGGTAAATCTGTCCGTATCGAAATCAATCGTGTTCAACGACAGAATGAGGCTCGAGATTCGTGGCGATTCGTTCAATGTATTGAACCACGTGAATTACAACAGCCCGAATACAACCATTACTTCCCCCATATTCGGAACACTCACTAGCGATTCCGGTCCGCGTTCGGGGCAGGTTGGCGCGCGATTTGTGTTTTGATGGAGCGAGCGGAAGTATAATTGAGGGGGCGCGATGGAAGGCGGAAGTGGATGTTTAAGGCAGTAGCGATCGCAATCCCCATCCTGACTTTCTCGTCTGTGGCCGTCTCCGGTCAATCTGCTGGTCCGGCTGCGAAGCAGGATCCAGCAGCTTCGGCGAGCACAGTTTTCACCAAGTATTGCGTCACTTGCCACAACGCCCGTTTGAAAACGGCGGGACTTGTGATCGATCCTGCCGGCCTTTCTCACGTGAGCACGGATGCCGAAGTGTGGGAGAAGGTCATTCGCAAGCTTCGGGCGAACACCATGCCTCCGGCTGGAATGCCGCGTCCGGATCAGACTGGCTACGATTCTACGGCGTCGTTTCTTGAAGCTGAGCTCGACAGCGCCGCCGTCGCGAAACCGAATCCCGGCACCCTGCCTCTGCTTCACCGCCTGAGCGGCACGGAATATCAGAATGCTGTCCGCGATCTTCTGGCGCTCGACGCTCTCCCCAAGGAGATGGATTATTCCCTGCTGCTCCCGCCCGATAACTCAAGCAGCGGTTTCGACAATATCGCCGACCTTCTTTTCGTTTCTCCGACCACGATGGAGGGTTATCTCAACGCGGCGCGGAAAATCAGCCGGCTCGCCGTGGGAGATCCCAGCATGCCGGCGATGGTCAACATCTACAGGCTTCCCGCGGAGCAGCCTCAGGAAGAACGCGTGGACGAACTTCCCTTCGGAACGCGCGGTGGACTGGCCGTCCGCAGCGATTTTCCCGCGGACGGCGACTACGTCATTAAGGTGGACCTCGCGAGCCAGCCCCGGGGAAAACAGGAGATCGAGGTCAGTGTGGACGGCGAACGATTGCAGCTTGTGTCGGTCGGAGACGGGGCAGGCGGCGGAGCCCCTGCCGGAGGCCGCGCAGCCAGAGGGGCCGCGCAGAAGCCTCTCGAGATGACTATTCCTATCAAAGCCGGACCTCGCCTGGTGGGAGTGACATTCGTTCAGCACACCGAGGCTCGCGACGAAACGATGCTTCGTCCGCGAACTCGCGGAAGAGGCACCGAGCCGGCAATCGATAGCGTCACGATCAGCGGACCGTTCCATGCGTCGGG
Source organism: Bryobacteraceae bacterium (assembly GCA_025980665.1). Classification (GTDB taxonomy): domain Bacteria; phylum Acidobacteriota; class Terriglobia; order Bryobacterales; family Bryobacteraceae; genus Palsa-187. Next base: position 1,397 of record JAICXC010000138.1, on the reverse strand, counting down.
TCCGGGAGACACGCCGAGCCGTCACGCGATCTTCGTGTGCCGGCCCGCGAGCGCGGCCGAGGAGCTTCCCTGCGCCGAAAAGATTCTCGCGAACCTGGAGCGGAGGGCATACAGGCGCCCAGTATCCACTGCCGATGTCAAGGACCTCCTGCCGTTCTACACGGCAGGCCGCACCAATGGAAGCTTCGATCGCGGCATTCAGAAGGCGCTGGAGCGAGTGTTGGTGAGTCCGCAATTCCTGTTCCGCATTGAACGCGATCCAGCCAACGCCGTACCCGGCTCCATCCATCGGGTGAACTCCTTGGAGCTTGCCTCGCGGCTGTCATTTTTCCTATGGAGCAGCATTCCGGACCGGGAGCTTTTGGATCTTGCCGCCGCTGGGAAGTTGAACGATCCTCAGGTGCTGGACCAACAGGTGCACCGGATGCTGGCCGATCGCCGAGCGGAATCGCTGGTTACCAACTTTGCCGCGCAGTGGCTCTTTTTGCGCGACATAGAGGCCAAACAGCCTGATGGGCTCTTATTTCCCGACTTCGATGAAAATCTCCGGAAGGCATTCCATCGCGAGACCGAGCTCTTTCTGGACAGCGTTCTGCTGGAAAATCGCAGCGTGCTGGATTTGCTGACCGCCAACTACACCTTCGTCAACGATCGGTTGGCGAAGCATTACGGCATCCCGAACGTGGAGGGTACCTATTTTCGGCGTGTGACATTCCCCGCAGGCAGCATGCGGGGAGGCCTCCTGGGTCAAGGCAGCATTCTGACGTTAACCTCCTATTCGACCAGAACCTCACCGGTGGTTCGCGGCAAATGGGTGCTCGAAAATCTTCTGTCATCAGCTCCTCCTCCGCCGCCCCCGAACATCCCGGCGCTCAAGACGGAAGCCTCGGAGACGGGCAAGGCGTTGTCGATGCGCGAGGCTATGATTCAGCACCGTGCCAATCCATCCTGCGCCAGTTGTCACGCCCGCATGGATCCAATCGGCTTCGCAATGGAAAATTTCGACGCGGTGGGCCGATGGCGCGATACCGACGCGGGCCAGCGCATCGACGTATCCGGCGCCTTCCCCGACGGAACAAAATTCGACGGAATGGCAGGACTCAAGAAGGTCCTCCTGGCGCATCCGGATCAGTTCGCGGGCACAGTGGCCGAAAAGCTTCTCATGTACGCCATCGGACGGAATCTGCAATACTACGACGCCCCGGCCGTCCGCGCAATCCTGCGCGATGCAAAGGCGAGCAATTATTCGTTCGCCTCCATGGTTATGGGGGTCGTCAAGAGCACACCCTTCCAGATGAGAGCCGCGCAAAGCGTTCAGGCGTTGGCGCAAGTAAAATAAGGGAGGAGACGGCGATGATGTTTATCACGAAAAAGAGCCTGGCACGGAGGACGTTCCT
>JAICXC010000096.1 GCA_025980665.1 Bryobacteraceae bacterium | reverse complement strand
GAAGTGCAGAACTCCTATGAAAGAACTCAAAGGGCACATCTACCACAAGAAGCGAAAGTGGAAATGCCCTAAGTGCGGCAGAGCCCGGATGCAACAGCCAAAATAATTGTAATTGACAAGACGGTTTAAAACGCATACTATATCCGTAGCGGATATAGTATGAAGAAGCCGCCCAATCTGCTGCCCTTGACGCCTCCAGTCTTTCACATCCTCCTGGCTCTGGCCGATCAAGAACGTCACGGCTACGGCATCATGCAGGACGTCGCACGGCAGACTAATGACGCGCTTCAATTGGGTCCTGGCACTTTGTACGGCTGTCTCAAGCGGATGCTGGCGGCGGGGTTGGTCGAGGAATCGGAAGAACGGCCTGATCCGGAACTTGATGACGAGCGGCGACGCTATTACCGTATGACGCCATTGGGGGGAAGCACAGTGAGGGCGGAAGCTAGCCGGCTGGCCAGTGCGGTTTCAGCAGCCAGAGCGAAGCTGGGCTTAGCTGGGAAAAGCTTGGCAGGAGGAAAGCGATGAACGATTCCATCTCGATCCGCGTGGTATGCCGTCTGTATGCGGTGATGCTCTATGGTTATCCGCGCGAATTTCGTCTGCGCTACGGCCTTGAGATGCAGCAATTCTTCCGTGACCGTTGCCGTGAGTTACTCAGTGCTCACGCCGGGAGCGGAGTTTGGTTCCGCTTTGGTTTGCGCACTGCGGCGGATTGGATCACCAGCACCGTTCGGGAGAGGCGCGTCCCCAAATTGGTCCAAGAATGGGCCGTCACGGTGCTGATGTTCCTGTTCGTGACCACGACAATGGTTCAGGCATACGTGGTCCCCACCGGTTCGATGGAAGGAAACATTCTGGTTGGCGATCACATGCTAGTCGACAAGGTGGGATTCGAGAACGGCGGCAACAACTGGTCCAGTTACGTGCTTCCGCATCGCGACGTGAAACGCGGCGACATCATTGCATTCCGCTATCCCGAGGACATCCGGCAGACGTTTGTTAAGCGCGTGATCGGCCTGCCCGGCGATCGCGTCCGCCTGGAGAACAAGCAAGTGATTCGCAACGGGCAGAGGCTCGACGAGCCGTATGCGCGCTACACCACCTCGGGTATCGACGATTATCGCGATAATTTCCCCACGGCTCCGGATTTCTACACGCTGGGTGGCGGACGAGCGATGTTCGCCAACAACGTACACGGCGGAGAGGTGATCGTTCCCCCGAACACGCTATTCGTCCTGGGCGACAACCGCGACAATTCTCTGGATAGCCGTTATTGGGGGTTCGTGCCCAGCAACTATCTAGTCGGAAAGCCGCTGGTGATCTATTGGTCCTTCGACGCACCCACCAGCGATTACGTCGATTGGAATTTCCGCCACGTAGAGGACGTGGCGCTCCATTTCTTCACCAAGACTCGCTGGGACCGGATGCTCACGATGCCCAAGTCGCAAGCCGCGCAGTAATGCTATTTGTCGGCTGCGCGATCTCGCAAGGCCACCGCATCCTTAGGATCGATAGCCAACGCCTGGCTGAACATTTCGTTGGCTTGCGCGCGTTTGCCTTGGCGCAGATACAGCTCTCCTAATTCGTCGCGAACCTGAGCGTCGCGAGGGAATTGCTTCAGCAGCTGACCATAGTCCTCAATCGCCTCGTCGAACTTGAATGCCCGAGTAAGCGCGCGAGCCAGATTGTAGCGCGCGGTCCAGTAGTCCGATCGCAAACGAACCGCGGCGCGGAACTGCTCAATCGCTTCGGTGTTGCGGCCGACTGCCACGAATGCCGATCCCAGCAGGTTGCGGGCCTCCGGGTCGTTGGGCCGGATACCAACAGCAATCTGAAGCATAGACAATGCTTGCGATGGATCGAGCCGCGCCAGCCTCAGCGCACCGATTTCGAAATGAGCCGCGAAGTCGTCAGGGTATTTTTCCAGGCGGTGGCGCATCAAAGCCTCCTGAAGCTCCATACGCCGGTCGCCGTTAACGGTAACCATATCGGGTTTGGGTAGAACCTGAAGCCAAAGATGCCCCATCTCGTCGGTGGCCTGATTACCCGCCACAACGCGGCGCGGAGGCTGATTCGGATTGCGCGGGTTCGCAGACGAGTTGTCGTAGTGATAGCGCATAGAAATCACGGAACCCTTAGGGAGGAACATCGGCACCTTATAGTGGTACGCTCCCTGCCAATTCGGATCCCAGTCGGGAATTCGGATCAACCATTTACGTTGGCCGTTGGGCAGCGTCGCGTAACCTTCAAGCAGATGTCCCAGATAGTGCGCGTGCGGGTAGACGGCGAGAACGTCGACGTCCATCGGAAGGCGGAAGTCATCGGACACAAGGAAATCGCGATTCCCCGGCGGGATGTCGAGCGCGCCATCGTGCTCGAGCTTGACCAGCATAGGGAACTTCTCCTGCGGTTCATCCGTAAAGTAAAGACCGACGGATGGACGCACCTGCTCCGGCTTGCCGGTCGGCCGCAGGTGAGCGTTGAGGACCAGGTCATTACCCGGATCGAGACGCCATGCGAAGCCTTCCGGCTCGATGTACGGAGCGCCGCCAGGTTTCCAAAACAGAAAATGCCCGTCGTCCGGTTCGGATAGGGGCCGATCGATCACGACGTCCATGCCGGGAAATCCTTGGCCCTCGACGGTTTCCTGGCGGCGTGCCGAGCGCGCGCGATCGACGTACAGATTCGCGTGATGCACGATGCGCTTGTCACCCGGCCGGATTTCCACCGCGCGAACGTAGCGCATGGTTTTCAGGGTTACCGGAATTACAAAATTCCAGTAGATGTCGGGACCGGAAGCGGGCAGGGCATATGCACTCTGCGCTTCTAGGATCATGTCTGGAGGCCCGAGCTGCCAGTCTTCGGTGAACTTCGGCAGCGCGGGAGTCTCGGATCCGTTACCTTCCGGCGCGCCCTGGCTCACCCAATCCGCGATGAGTTTTATCTGGGCGTCGGTGAGCCGGCGCTCGTCCGAAAAATCTCCATAGCCAGCCTCGGGAGCCCAAGGCGGCATGTAACGGCGGCTGGTGACATCCGCAATCTCCCGGGCGTGCTTCTTGATGTCCTGATACGTGAGCAGCGGGAATGGTCCGGCTTCGCCAGGACGGTGACACGGAGCACAATTTTGATAGATGATCGGCGCGATATCGTGCGCGAAGGTTAGGGTAGGTTGGGCGTATGCTGTAGCGGCAAGGAGAATGGTGAATGCCGCCGCCGCTCTCATGATATTAGGTTACTTTAGCCAGCCAATCGCGAATCACGCCGAACACTTCGTGGTTGTTCTTCTCCATCAGCATCAAATTGCCGTTGCCGCTGATGCCGTAGTCGCGCAGCCGCAACATCTCCGCGGAGCAGCCAGCTTGTTTCAAGAAAGCCACGTTCGAAATGGGCGATCCGCCGCCACCGAATTCGCTGGTGACCCAGGTGATCGGGATGCCTTGCAGGTTTTTCCACTTACGCGCCGGCTCGGCTTGCAGCTTGAACGGCGAAACTACCGGCCGCGGAGAATCGGGGGGAGCTGTCTGATCTCGTAAGTTAAACTGCGACACGTCGCGAACAGGAGGCTCATAGGTCATCGGGCTGGCGGTTAATCCCCAACGAAGCTGCGCCGCAAAGGGATTGCCGTTGATCTCCATGGCGACGATGGCCTTCACTAAATTCGGACGGCGGTCGGCGACGCCCCACGCAAAGAATCCGCCGAACGCGTGGACGAACAGGATGGACGGACCGATTTTGTCGAGCAGTTCCGCGCCACCCGGCCAGACCAGGTCGCTGTGAAACGCCTCGTCGCTCACATTGCCCTGTTCGCAGGCCATGAACTGGTCGATCAAGGGATCGTTCATGCCGCCGGGTCCAGGCCACTGGGCAGTGTTGAACACCGCGGTGCTACCGATGAGTCCTTCGAAAGCGGGTACGTTGGGCAGATGGCTGGGTCCGAGCGCGTCAGGATGATACGGCGACCGGCCATAGCTCGGTCGATCCAGCCAGTAGACGCTGTACCCGGCCTGAACGAAATAATGTACCCAGCCGGGACGGCCTCCGATGCCCATCATGTGCGTGCCTTGTCCGCCGCCGCCGTGGACCATGACCACCGGTAGAGGATGCGTCCTCTTCTCCGGGATCATGTACTGCACAAACATCTGCCCCTGAGCGATTGTCCCGTAAGGCATTTGCTTGCGCTGAACGCCGATCCAGAATCCTCCTTGATCGGCGAGTTTTAGAGCAGTCGATTCGCGGTTGGGATGGGGATCGGGGACTCTAACGGCAACGATCGGTAATGGGGCAACGCGATCGAGCCAGGCGAGAACAGCCGGCAAGGACTCCGGTTCCCGATTACTTGCGGTCGCGAACACCGCAAAGGAAGTGCCTGCGGGTGGGGCGACTGCGACAACTCCTTTGACCAATGTCGGACGTTCTTCCGCAACTACCCGTGCGAACAGCGCGCCGTCGCCGTCGGTCACTAGGATCGACGGGCCGATATCGTCGAGCAGCATAGCGCCGCGCGTCCGCCAGACGTTTTGGGTTTGAGCATTGCTGGGCGGCATCGGCTGGCCCATGGGCGCGACGGCCTGAGCGACTTGTGGGTCGGACACGGGCAGGTTCAGCGTCTTGCTAACGGCCTCGAACGTCGGCGCCTGCGCCGCAAACGCCCCATGCACGAACGGCTGATACGGATTGCGGCCCTGACCTGGGCGATCGAGCACGTAAACTTTGTAGCCTTGCTCTAGGAACAGCGTCGCCCATCCGCGGCGCCCGTCGGGATGACTGAACCAGTCCGAGCCTTGTCCGAATCCGCCATGAATCAGAACCACCGGGTAAGGGTGGCGAACCTGCGCGGGGATCCAGCGTTCGACGTACATCTGCATGCCGTTACAGACGGTCCCGCGGGCGAGCAGCGCGTGTTCGACGCCGTACCAGTGATACGACCACTCCGCGATATCGAGCGGGGGGCCGGGGTTACCAGGAGTCTGCGCCCCTAATTGAGAGGTGGATTGAGACGCAGCCAGCGCTCCGGCCATGAGCGCGCCCAATTCGCGGCGGGTGAGCTTTTCGTGCACGAATCGATATTACCCTGCCTGATCGAGCAGGTGGAACCTGCCCGTTTATCCGGTTCGCACGCGGGTCGCCAGCGCGCATGCTGAGTACAGGGAGAAACAACCTTGGCAAATTCATTAGTCGCGCTTTCCGAACAGATCGCGTCCACTGTGGAACAGGTCGCGCAGTCGATTGTGTCGGTTCACGCGCGTCACCGATTCGAATCGAGCGGGGTTCATTGGAGCCCGGAGATCATCGTCACGGCGGATCACGCGCTACGCCGCGATGAGGGGATTCGTGTGACCGCGCCGGATGGGTCTAAACTCGACGCCGAATTGGTCGGACGCGATCCGGGGACGGACCTAGCTGTGTTGCGTGTGAAGCGGCTCGGCATCCCCGTCATCCAGAAAGACGAGAATCCGGCGACGACTACCCCAGGTGGTGTTGTACTCGCCGTCGGCCGGTCGAAAGACAGCGCCGTCGCCGCGTTTGGCGTGATCAGCAATATTTCGGGCCCGTCTCAGACTTGGCGCGGAGGCCGGCTGGATCAAGTAGTGCGGCTCGATCTATCGCTCCATCCCGTGGGAGCCGGGGGCGCCATCGTGGGAGCGCCGGGAAAGCTCATAGGCATCGCAACTCCTGCTTTGTCGCGGGTTTCGGTATTCGCAATTCCGCTGTCGACAGTGACCCGCGTGACCGATAGCCTGCTTGCGCATGGCAGAGTTCCGCGAGGGTACCTGGGGGTCGGGCTACAACCGATCGCGATTCCGGAGCATCTAAGGAGCAAGCTGAATCTTGCAAGCTCAACGGGACTGATCGCCATCAGTGTCGAAAACGAAGGTCCGGCGGGACAGGCGGGGATGTCGATTGGCGACGTGCTGGTGGAACTCGGCGGACGCGCGACGCAGCGGACGGAAAACGTCCAGGAAGTCCTGAGCTCGGAGGCGGTGGGTAAAAGAATCGAGGCGCGAATCCTGCGGGGAGGGAATCTGGTCGAGCTGCCGATCACGATCGCCGAGCGGCCGCGAAGGGGGTAAGCATGCTTCCGGAAGGGTTCGGCGAAGTCGCGGAGAAACTGCGCCGCTCGACGGTGCAGGTGTTGAGCAGGAACCGGAGTTCGAGCGGAAGTGGATCGGGAATCATCTGGGATGCCAGCGGTACCGTGATCACCAACGCTCATGTGGCTCGCGACGAACAGGTTCGCGTCGAGCTGTGGGACGGACGCTCGCTTTCGGCGGAAGTCGCCGCGAGACGCGTATGCGGACTTGGTGAAGTTACGCCTGCGCTCGTCGAATTTGCTCGCGGCGGCGTGGCGCGAATCAACATCCCTGCGCTCGGGCGAGTTGGCCATTGCAGTGGGCAATCCACTGGGATTCGTTGGCGCTCTGACGACGGGCGTGGTCCACGGAGCTGGTTCCATTCGCGGGCTGGGGCGGAGACCTTGGGTGCATGCGGCGATTCGGCTCGCTCCCGGCAATTCCGGCGGTCCGCTGGCGGACGCGGCGGGGCGCGTCATCGGCGTCAATACGATGGTGGTGGCTGGGGGACTGGCTCTCGCGATCCCCAGCGAAAGGGTCGTACGCTTCCTGGAGCAGGAAAGCCGGCCGGCCCTGGGGATCGCGATTCGTCCGGTTAAGGAAGGCTTGCTGGTCCTGGAAGTGAATCCAAACAGCGCGGCTGAACGAGCGTCGTTAATGGTCGGAGATCTGTTGTTGGATCTCACGCTGGATGGACTGAGTGAAGCGATTGAGGACGCCGCAGGCTCCGTACTGCGATTGCGGTTTCGTCGTGGAGACCGTCGCAAGAAGCGCGAGGTTTCTGTCGCAGTGCCTGCGCCGCGCCGGGAGGCGGCTTGATCCGAGTCTATATCGACGCCGGATCCGCGATCACCCGCAGCGGCCTGGAATCGCTGCTCACGGCCGATCCAGCGATCGAAATTGTTCACGACGCGACCGAGGCGGACGTGGTGGTGGGCGCACAGCGAATCAGTTCACAGGACGTCACTGCCGAACAAATCATCGCCGCCGTTCACGCAGCGGCGGCGGGTCTACAGGTGACGCCTGCCGAAGACGGCGCAGGCCTTCTCCCTAACCCTCCCCTGCACATGCAAATGCACGAGCCGGTCGAGGAGATCGTTGAGCCGCTGACTCCGCGCGAGATGGACGTGCTGGAGATGCTGGCGGAAGGCCTGAGCAACAAGATGATCGCGCATCGCCTATCCATATCCGACCACACCGCCAAGTTTCACGTGAACTCGATCCTGGCCAAACTGAATGCGGGCACGCGCACGGAGGCCGTCACGCGTGGAATCCGCCTCGGGTTGATTAAGATTTAGGCGCGCAGATATTTGTTGAAGTGGTCCAGCGTGCGCTGCCAGGACAACTCTGCCGCGGCCTTGTCATAACGCGGCGTCGTGTCGTTGTGGAAGCCGTGCTGGCAGCCCTGGTAAATGTACGCCGCATAAGTCACGCCGGCCGCTTTCAAGGCTGTCTCATACGCGGGCCAGCCGCCAGTGATGCGCGCGTCTTCGGAAGCGTAATGCAGCACGAGCGGAGCTTTGATGTGCGCCACATCCTCGGCCTTCGGTTGCGCGCCATAGTACGGAACGCCGGCGGCCAGATCCGCGCCCATCTTCACCGCGAGCGTATTGACGATCCCGCCGCCGAAGCAGAAGCCGACAGTGCCCACCTTGCCTGTGCAATCGGAACGCGCTTTGAGCCAGCGGGCCGAGGCATGGAAATCCTCGCCCATCTTCTGCCCGTCGACCTTGCGGAAATTCGCCGCGCCCGTTTCCTCGTCGCCCGGATACCCGCCGACGCTAGTGAGACCGTCGGGAGCAAACGCCATGAAGTTAGCGGTGCCTAAACGGCGAGCCACGTCTTCGATGTAAGGGTTCAGGCCGCGATTCTCGTGGACCACCAGCACCCCGGGCAGTTTCCCGGTCGCATTGGCGGGGCGAACCAGATATCCCTTGATGCTGCCATTGCCTTGGGGCGAGGGGACAGTGACGTAATCGGTCTTGAGGCGCTTATCATCTTTGGGGACTTGCTGCGCCCAGGCATAGTTGGGGCGGAGACTTTCCCAAATCATGGTGGCGGTCAAGCCGCCTATGGTGAACTTCTGTGCGCCGTCCAGAAAGGCGCGGCGGTCGATCTCGCCATGGACGTATTTATCGAAGAGATTGAGCAACTCCTGCGGGTAGTCGGACGCTTTCTTTCGATCGATTGGTTGCATAGGGGTGAGGGTGGCTCCTTTCCTCGGCAAAGGATATCACAGGCACCCAGGTCTAAAGAGCGACCCCGTGACGGCCGTTCCGAGCGTCCCTACTTCTTGAAATTCGTCAGGTCCTTCACCTGTTCCATCCAGTTGTAGACGATGGGACAATACGTGGCGCGGTCGACGTAGGCCCACATCTTGTGCTGGATCGAGCCCATGCCTTTCAGTAAATGCGGAAAGCCTTCGCAGGTCTTGGGACGGAATTCGTAGATGGTGCAGTCGTTGCCGTCGAGGAATACGCATCCGGCCTCCTCGGTCCGCTTCAGGATCAGCTCGCCATCCGTTCCGGCTTGGGTGTATTGTTCCAGGAATTGCTTGCGGGAAATTCCCAGGTTCTTCGACAGGCTGACGATATCTTTTTCGTAGATCTCAGCTTCGGTCACTCGGCAGCATTCGGCGCACGCGCGGCAATCGATGGCGGCGTGAACCTCTTTTGCGGCTGCGCGGAACTGGCGCTCCACGAAATTATGAGATTTGATCCAGCGCCGGAACTTCTCATTTTCGCCGCGCTTTTTCTCGCCCAGGCGGCTGATCTGGATCAAGTCTGTTAGCACTCTACCCATCATCGCGCGAAACGTTGTGCTCCCGGATACAATCGAAAGATCATGAGCGACCGGTTGTATTTCTCCGGCTGGGTGCGGGGGTTCTCCGATTCCAACATGCTGCGGCATTTTGGAAAGATGCTGGATGTATTTCCTTTCTCGAAACTCGCTAAAGCTGGTCCGGTCTTGCGCGTCTATGCGATCGAGTATGTCGAGCCGCCGCTTTTCGAACGCCACTTCGATCCCGGCGTGTCGGTGGGCGACATGATCGCCGCGGCGCGCGATTTCGTGCAGCCCGATTGCTGTGTCGAAATTGAGGCGGCCTGGGATCTGTGGCAACATCACGACGACTGGAAGCTGTGGCCCTCGGCCGTTACGCTTTCGTGTTTCGGTTCGGAGTTCGAGCACGAGAATGGCGACAATCTGCGTATCGACTTCGGTCTGGATTCCAAGTTTGTGCCGTCCGAGGATATTCAAGGATCGTTACGCATTCAGCAATCGAATCTCCGGAGCCTCTTGTCGTTGGCAGGCGAGATCGATAAGGCGTTGCCGGTGGAACGAAGGCTCTTATGGTCGGAGAGCGGAGCCAACTTCGCGGCGGTTCTGGAAGAGGCGCTCGAAAAGTTCGGCAGCGGTTAGCGCGAATCAATGAACGAGAGCTGCGGCGAGTGAGCCCAGCGTGACACCTAGAGCGGCGCCCACCACTACGTCGCTCAAGAAATGCATCCCCAGGATCACGCGCGAGGCCGCGATGCTGATCGCGCAGAAAATCAGGCCCGGCAACATTTCGGGATAAAATCCTGCGAGCGCAGCGGTCACCGCGAAGGCCGTGATGGTGTGCCCCGAAGGGAACGAAAATTGATCGGGCGGAAGCAATTCCGCCCAGCAGTGGGGCTCGAGTGCACAGGGGCGCTTCCGCCGAAAGAGCCGTTTTAGTTCGAGGAACAGAGCGACGCCCGCCGCGACCGCTAGCGTTGCTGCCAGGAGGGCGCGAAAGCGTTGCGGCCCGCCGTATAGCGCCACAGCCAAGCCTAGTGCATACCACAGTCCTCCGTCGCCAACGCGCGTTGCGGCCAGCATCCACATCCGCAGCCATTTGGGCGGGCGCCAGTGGTTCAACCGCACCATCACCCGATGGTCGCGTGAGGCGACCCAAGACAGAGTGATCTGAAGAACCGCCATAATACACACATACTCCCGCGTCGTTGCATCCTCGTGACGCGGCGATAAAACATTTGTGACAAAAGTTGATTTCATATACTTCGACGCCGGCGGAGGTCACCGCGCTGCCGCTACTGCGTTGAAAGCAGTCATTGACGAGCAACGGCGGCCGCAAGGTGATGAATGGGACGTCCGAATGGTCAACTTGCAGAAGATCCTCGGACCCTTGGATGTATTTCGGAAGGTCACCGGCCTCGAGCTGCAGGAAATCTATAACCAGATGCTCGCGCGGGGCTGGACGCTCGGTTCGGCGCAGGGCCTGAAGTTCATGCACGGCGTCATCCGGCTGTATCATCGGCCGGCGGTGCGGATGCTGGAAAAATATTGGGCGGCCGAGCGGCCCGATCTCGTTGTGTCGCTAGTCCCAAACTTCAACAAGGCTTTGTTTGAAAGCGTGCGAAGCACGCTACCAGGAGTGCCTTACGTAACGATTCTCACCGACATCGCCGACTATCCACCGCATTTCTGGATGGAGCAACAGGACCAGTTCCTGATCTGCGGCAGCGATAAGGCCGTGGCGCAGGCTCGCGCATTGGGCTACACTGACGACCGCACCTTTCGCGCATCCGGGATGATTCTGCGGCCTACGTTCTATCAGCCCATTACGATCAATCGGGTCGCGGAGCGGAAGAAGCTAGGGTTGGATCCAGAACGTCCCACGGGTCTGGTGCTGTTTGGAGGGCAAGGCTCGAAGGTGATGTTGGAGATCGCCGAGCGGCTTTCCGATACCCAGCTCATTTTGATTTGTGGAAAGAACGCCGGCCTTGCCGAGCGGCTCCGCGCTCTGCCCCTGAAAGCGCCAAGTTACGTCGAAGGATTTACCTCCGAGATTCCCTACTACATGAGCCTGGCCGATTTCTTCATTGGCAAGCCGGGGCCGGGAAGCATCAGCGAGGCGGTGGCCATGGGATTGCCGGTGATCGTCGAGCGCAATATTTGGACATTGCCGCAGGAACGTTATAACGCCGATTGGGTCCTGGAGCGAAGCGCCGGAATGGTCGTCGGGAATTTCCGCGGCATCGGCGGCGCGGTCACGGAGATGTTACGAGATCTGCCTCGGTATCAGGCTGCCGTGCGGCAGATCCGCAATCGCGCGGTGTTCGAAATTCCAGATATGCTGATGCAAATACTGGCGTGTTAGCGGTCCCCTCTCGCGGGAAAATCGTGGCGGTTCATTTGCTTGCGATTAGGCATGAATACCGAAACAGTTAATTCGTCCGATCCCGAAGTTCATTCACGCAATATCCAACAAATGCTGGATGAACTGATTACTCACACGCGTCAGGATTTAGATCGTGTCGTGGAGCCGCGATTTCAAGCCCTGTTGGAAACTACCGCTGAAGTTCTGACCGGCCTGAAGACAGCTTTTCGCCATTACGGCGAAGGCAAAGAGAAGGCGTGGAAGCGTTGAAGCCGCTGATTGGGCTGCTTCAAGTCCCAGCAGCGCGGGGCAGGACACATGGAAACTGAAAATACGCGAGGTAGTCTTAAGACCGCGCTTTAATATAACGACTCGCAAATGTGATAAACGTCGGCCAGTTCGGTGCGGGTGTATGTCCCCCGCTGTGCTGGCGGAAAGCGACATCGCCGTCGATCAGCGGCGTCTCGATCGCCGGGAACGCGGTTGTTCCCATGTCTCTTTTACCAAGCAGTTTATAAACGGGTCCCGCGCCGACGCCCGCCAGGAACGTGCCTTTGGCGTCCACCCATCCGTCACCGTTGGTCGCCCCCGCGCTCAAGAACACCGGCCGGGGAGCGCACATCGCTACCAGTTCATGCGAGTCCACAGGCAGGTCATTCCAGTTAAGCGGTCCCGCGTACTTCAGGAAGTTGCCTGCCATCCAGTGATATTCATTGGTCGCGGCGACGTTTTCCACTAGCTCGCCCCAATTGCGGCGATGGATCTTCGCGCCGCCTTCGCCGGACGAGCTGACGTAGGCAACCGCGAACCTCTGGTCATACGCCATCGCTACGACCGTCGCCTTGCCCCAGCGCGAGTGGCCTTCGATGCCCACTTGCTTGGCGTCGACGGCTTTATCAGTCTCGAAGTAATCCAGAGCGCGGCTCGCGCCCCAGGCCCAGGCGCGTAGTGCACCCCAATCGTCGGGCTGGCGAGGCTGACCTTTGTTGACCAGGCCGATGATCCCTTGCGTCAAACCCGCGCCGTTGTCGGCCTGAATGGTGCTGGTGTAGATCTCCGCGTAACCCCATCCCTTCGCGAGAACCTGCTGTTGCCAAGTCGGACCAGCGGGCTGTTTGGGAGCTGCTTTAGCAGGTCCACCAAAGGCGCGTCCAGTTCCTGGCGGATTTCCGCCGAATTCCATGATGACTGGCACCGAACCTTTAGCATTGGCCGGCGTGCTCAGCGACACGCGCATGTCGACAGCGATTTCCGGGTACGAAGAATTGTCAACGTGCCCAATAAGTTCTTTGGTAATCACCGGCACGTCGCCGTTCATTTCATGCTTGGTGCTGGCGACTTCCCACTTCACTTTGGGCACGTTCTTGGGAACGCGGCCATAAATTTCGCGGTCGAACAACTCGACAATTTCCGGCCGCCGCTGATTCCACCATATCTTGGAAGACGTGACCTTTTTCCCGTTATTCAACACCAACGGATCCGGCAGGGTGGGATAAGGATTGGCTTTCGACTCGTCATAATTAGCGGCGTTCGGAGCCTGAGGATTATTGCCGTTTGCGCCCTGACGAAGCGAATCGATATGCAGCAGGTCCAGCATCTTCTGGCGATCGGCTTGCGCGGCGAGCTGCGCCGGCGACGGGGCCGGGGGCGGAGGGGCGATCCTCTCCGACAACTGGACCGGTTGCTGATAAGCATGAATCGCCAGCGGGGTGATCGTCAGCGTGAGCACGAACGAGAACAATAACCAACGAGTGGATCGCGTCATGGCGTAAATCCTCTAGTTGATTATAGTGCCGAATATAGCAACCTAAGGCGCGCGGCTGCGTCTGACGATTTTTGGAGTAAACTTGGGAAAAGGAGTCTTGTTTTATGCACGTACCAGCACTCTTGGCGATGGCGGCCATAGCCGGGGCTCTGGCCGCGCAGGATGCTGCTTCGGGCCCGGCTCAGGTGAAACCCGCGCCAGAGTCCGACCATAAGTCGTTCGTGATCGAAAACGGTACTCGCATTCCGCTTAGCATGGTGAACAGCGTCAGCACCAAGACCAGCGGCGAGGGTGACCGCGTGTATCTGGAGACCACGTTCCCCATTGCGGTGAATGGCAAAATCGTGATTCCGGCGGGAAGCTACGTCCTGGGCACTGTGACCGCCTCGAAGCGTCCCGGCAAGGTGAAAGGCCGCGGCGAATTTCGCTTGCGCTTCGATTCGCTGATGCTGCCCAACGGCGTGACACGCGACTTTCGCGCTCAGGTGGCCGGCCTGGACGGCCGCGCGACCGAGGATTTGGATAAGAAAGAAGGGACGATTCGGAGCGAGGGCAACAAATCCGGCGATGCCCGCGTGATCGCTGAAACGGCGACTACGGGCGCCGCGGTAGGAGGCCTCGCTGGTATCGGACAAGCCCCTGGCCTGGGTGCCGGGATCGGCGCAGCCGCGGGAGCAACCGCCGGACTCATCGGTATACTGGTTACCCGCGGACCAGATGCGGTGCTCGCCAAAGGCACCACGGTCGAGATGGTTCTCGATCGCCAGCTGATTTACGACGAAGCGGATCTCAACTTCAGCAACGTGGCCCCGCGGTACAGCTCGAGCGATGGGGGCGGTCCTCTGCCCAGCCGCAAGACGCAGGGCGCCACTCGCCGTTTCCCCTAGAGTCTCCCCTTTCACACTAGGTATTTTCACCCGCCTTCCCATGCGGAGTTTTACCGAGCGTAATCGCCGTGAGCCTCTGTTATGGTGGACCTGTGAAGAGCCTGACTATCCCCGTCGATCACGGCGCCACGGCTGGCACGGTGAGAGCGTTCCGATTGCTGGGTGTACCGGTCAGATTGCATTTCACCTTCGTTCTTCTGCTGTTGTTCCTTGTTGTTACGGCACTCGGATACGATTCGAGCGCAGTGTTTGCAACCTTTATCCTGGGCCTGTTTGCCAGCGTTCTGCTGCACGAAGTAGCTCACGCGGCTGTGGGGGCGTGGTTCAAGATCCGTACGATCGAAATCGTGATGTTCCCCATTGGCGGCCTCTCGCGCATGGAGCGCCGGCTACGCCCGGTGGAGGAATTGTGGATTTCGCTGGCCGGGCCTCTGGCCAATCTTCTTGTAGCCATAGGCATTTTCTGGTACGTGGCTTCTACCAAGCAGTCCATCAGCGTGCAGCCGTCCGATCTGCTGCATCCCTCGGGCGCAAAGCTCCTGCCCCTGTTCGGGTTCGCCAATCTTCTGCTGGCTGGATTCAATCTGGTACCGGCCTTTCCCATGGATGGAGGACGTCTCCTGCGCGCGCTGCTGACCTTTATGCGTCCCGAGGATGAGGCGACTCGCATCGCCGCCTGGATGGGTCGCGTGGTGGCGTTCAGTCTGGGACTTTACGGCTTAGTGACCGGCGAATTCATGCTCGTATTCTTCGCCTTTTTCATCTGGCTGGGCGCGGCTCAGGAAAGCGCCGCCGCAACGGGCCGGACGCTGACGAATGGGATTCCGGTCCGCGCCGCCATGATCACGGAATTTCATCATCTGGAGCACGGCGACACAGTTCGCGATGCCGCGAATCTTCTGCTCTCCACATCGCAGCAGGACTTCCCGGTCATGCACGGCGAGGAAGTCATCGGCCTGCTGGACCGTAGCCGCCTTCTCAAAGCGTTGGCTGCCGAAGGTCCGGAAACTTATGTCTCGGGCGTTATGGATCGCGATTACCTCGCGCTCGAACCGGCCGCTGACCTGGCCGAGACACTGCCCTTAATGGCTCGCGGACGATGCGCCTTGGTGCAAGACGGAAGCCGTCTGGTGGGCCTGCTCACCACGGACAATCTTTCGGAATTCCTGCTGCTGCGGCGCTTTGGGATGGAGCCCGTCCTTTAGGCTCGCAGTCAGCCTTCGCCGATCTCAGCTTTTTAATTCTGCCGCGATCTCTTTGGCCGCCTGCCGGGCCTGCTCAATCGCCCCGATCTCGAAGCTGATCGCGCCTACGCGCGGGTGGCCGCCGCCGCCGTAACGTTCACAAATGCTCGCCAGGTTGTGGTCCACGGGAACCTCGGCCCAGGGGTTCGATCCCACCGAAACCTTGGTGCGGAAACTCGACGTCAGCACCGATACCGTGTACACCGAATGCGGATATAGATAATAGGGAATGAATTTGTTGTAGCCTTCGAGATTCTGGTCCACCAAGTCGAAGGACACCACGCCATCCTCGCAGCGGGCCTGCTGGCGGATGATTTCCAGGGATTTCAGGTGACCCTCATAGAGAGGCTGGTAGGCCACCTGGATGGCGGGATCGGCGTCGATCGCGGCCAGCGGCTGGTGCCGCATCATGCGGATGATCTTCTGAACCGTGTCCGAACCCTTGCTGCCCTCAATCACTAATGTGAGACGCATGGCCGGTTCGCGCAACTCCACGGCTTCTTTCGCGCTGGCGTACTGGGCGCCGTCGATGATGTCCGCCCAGGAGACCAGCTCCGCCAGGTCGGGCGCCGTGAAGCCGAAGCGTTCGCGCGCCACGGTGGCAATATATTTCGTGCAGGAGCGGAAACTGGGATCGTACATCTTCTGGCCGCCGGCGTCGCGCCGGAAATGCTCGGCGTCCTCGGGCGTCAGGAAAGCGCTCTGATGATGATCGAACCACCACGTCAAGTGCGGGTCGGTCGAGTACTTGAAGTCCACGATGGCGTTGACATCGCCGTCGAACAGGCTCGGTTCAAATAGCTGAGATGCCTTGTGTGCCAAGCCCGTGAACTCAAACTGCGCGTTCGGATGGAACTTGGCTTCGAGGAACCGGCTGAAAAAGGCCGCCGACGCCGCGCCGTCGAAACAATGGTCGTGATAGAGAATTCGGGCGCGCATTTAATATATCGACCGGGAAAACTTGCTAGTGTCGCGCAAATCAGGAGCTCAATGCAAGGGGGGCTCAACCTAAGCCAGATGCCGAACCCGTCATAATTTGAAATAGACGTGCATTCCGAACTCCTGCTGGAACATTTCCGGAATCCCCGCAACGTCGGCCAGCTCCCGCCGCCCGCGGTGACGATCGATGTTTCTAATCCGGCCTGCGGAGACTTGCTTCGCCTGTCGGCTCTCTTTCAAGACGAGAAAGTTAGCGAGGCGCGTTTCCAGGTTCGGGGATGTACCGCATCCATCGCCGCGGGCTCCGCGCTTTCCGAATGGATGATCGGTAAAACCCGCGCCCAACTCAATGGGTTAACGGCGGAAATCATCGAGCAAGCTGTCGGCGGGCTGGAGCCGGCTTCGAAGCACGCGGCGGTCCTGTGTATCGACGGTGCCAAAGCCATCGCTCGTAGTGCAGTATCCTGAACCTTACGTGACTTCCTTCGACTTTCGGCCCCGTACCCGTGTGGTGTTCGGCGCAGGTGAGTTCGCGCGGCTAGGCGAAATCGCGCGGGAACTCGGTGGCACCCGCTGCCTGGTGGTGGCCGATCCCGGTATCGTGAAGGCGGGCTATGCCCCGGAAGCGGTTCGCTCGCTCAAGGCGCGGCGCATGACGGTGCATGAATTCCACGAATTCGAGCCCAATCCTACTTCGGCCATGGCGGAAGCCGGCGGGGCTTATGCCACCCCATTCGGTATCGACCTGATTGTGGCTGTGGGCGGGGGAAGCTCGCTCGATTGCGCCAAAGCCGTTAATTTTCTCCTAAGCAATGGTGGCAAGATGCGGGATTACTGGGGTTACGGAAAAGCATCGCGTCCGATGCTCCCGATGATCGCGGTTCCCACCACGGCGGGCACCGGCAGTGAGGCTCAAACCTCCGCAACGCTCATCGATTCGGAAACCGGCGCTCGAATGTCTTGCGGAGACGGAAAAGGATCCTTTCGGGTGGCCATTCTGGACCCGAAGCTTACTGCCTCGCAGCCCGCGGCCCTGGCCGCCGCAGCTGGATACGACGCACTGTCGCACGCCGTGGAGACCCTGGTGACCACGCGCCACACGGCGCTTTCGGAGTGCTTCTCGCGCTCGGCGTGGAGACTGATTTCTTCCGCATTCGAGCGCATGGTTCGAAATCCCGAGGACCTGGAAGCGCGGGGAGCGATGCTGTTGGGTGCGCACTTCGGCGGTCTGGCGATTGAGAACTCGAATCTGGGCGCCGCACACGCTTGCGCATTTCCACTTATTGACAAGTTCGGTTTGGCCCATGGAGCGGCTGTCGCTACGGTGCTGGCTCAAGTGGTCGATTGGAATAGCGAGGTCGCGCGCGAGAGGTACAGCGAACTGTTTGACGGCGATCTGCCCGGCCGCCTGCGCGAGCTGGCAGAAATGGCTGGGCTGCCGGTGAATCTCCGCGACGCAGGGATTCCGGAAGAAGCCCTTCCACGGCTGGCGGAAGAGGCCGCGAAGCAGTGGACCGGCAAGTTCAACCCACAGCCCTTCCATGCCGCGGCGGCGCTTGAAATATACCGATCGGCGTACTAAGATACCGGCCCAATATAGATGTTCCAGCAGCCGGTACCCGCACCGCCGTGTTTGTATCGGTGAGAACGCTATACTGGCACTTTGATGCGAATTTCAGTTGACGCGCACGCGATCGGCTGTCGCCTGACCGGTAACGAAGTTTATATCCGCAATCTTCTGCAGCAATTCGCGCGCCTGGACAAAGGCAGCGAGCTGATCGCCTATATTTCCAAGGAAGGCGTGAAGGCGGATTTACCCCATCGTATCCGGACCCGGAGCGTCTCTCAGAATCCATACAAGCGCTTGGGCATGGACCTGCCTCGGCATCTCCGGTGCGATCGTCCGGACGTGCTGCACGTGCAATATACGGCCCCCCTGTTCAGCGCGGCTCCGCTGGTGGTCAGCGTGCACGATGTGAGCTTTCTGGAGTATCCGCAATACTTCACCCATTTCCGCGCGTTTCAGCTCAGGCTCACGGTGCAACAGACCGTGCAGCGCGCGGCCCGCGTGCTCACGCCGAGCGAGTATTCGCGCCGGGCAATTCTCAAACACTATCGGATCCCGGAAGAAAAAGTCGTGGTGGTTCCCAATGCCGTCGCCAGCCAATTCCGCCCGATCGAGCGCGACGTGGCGCGGATGGCGATCCAACGAAGGTTCGGTATTCGCCGGCCGTTCGTGTTGACCGTCGGCGACCTGCAACCGCGCAAGAATCACGTGGGACTTCTGCATGCCTTTGAGGAAATGCTGCGGGCCGAACGGAAGTTGCCTCACGACCTGGTGTTCGTCGGCAAGGAAACCTGGTATTCCCGTGACTTGCATCGGGCCGTGGAGCGTTCTCCTGTTCGCGAACGCGTACACTTTGCAGGGTTTGTGGACGACGCCGAGCTCGTGCAGTTCTATGGCGCCTGCGAGATGTTCGTGTTCCCTTCGCTGTATGAAGGTTTCGGTCTGCCTATTCTGGAGGCCATGGCGTGCGGCCGGGCAGTGGCTTGCTCGCGCGTGACGGCGATGCCCGAGGTGGCCAACGCCGCCGGTATTCTGTTTGATCCCGAATCGAAAGAGGAGATAGCGCGAGCCATGCTGGATATACTGCTCGATTCGGAGCTGCGCACTCGTCTGGAACGGCTCGGGCTGCACCGCGCGGCTGGATTTAGTTGGGAGAAATCGGCGGCGCAGACACTCGAAGTGTATTACGATGTGGCGGGCCGGCGTCCCCGGCGCGCAGTTGCGTTGGCAGCACGAGTGTCATGAAGTTTAAGTACGTTCTGCTCGTATCGACCACACTCCTCGCTTCCGCCTCCGCTGAAACTCTGCATTACAGCATCAATTGGCCCAGCGGCCTCAGCCTCGGGGAAGCCACTCTTCGATCGGACCGGACCGCCGAAGGTACCGGCTCGGCTACCAGTTGGGATTTCGAGCTGACTCTGGACGCGAGCGTGCCCGGCTTTGCCATCCGCGATCAGTACACCTCCACCGCTAATCCCGATTTTTGCTCCTGGCAACTGGACAAGAAAACCGCCCGCGGCGCTCGCATGAGCGAAGAACGGGTGATTTTCGATCCCAATAAAAATACGGCCACGCGCGAAACGGTTCGCGGCACTCAAATCGCCGGAACCAGTCAGCTCAGCGTTCCATTATGCGCGCGCGACGCCTTGACGCTGCTGCAGTTCGTGCGCCGGGAACTGGCGCAGGGCCGCCTGCCTTCCCAACAACCCGCGATCCTGGGCGCGGCGTACCAGGTGCACCTGGAGTACCTGGGAACCACGGCCATCCGCTTGGGAAGCCAACAGATGGACACGGACCGGTTCCGGACTTCGATCAAGGGTCCCGCATCCGATCTCACGCTAGAGATGTTTTTCATGCGCGATGCGGTCCGTACGCCGGTGATGATGAAGATCCCTTTGTCGCTCGCCACCTTCACCGTAGAATTAATTCCCTGACGCATGCGGGTTGCCTTCTTTTCTCCCTTGCCGCCTGCTAAAAGCGGCATCGCCGACTATTCGGCGGCGCTGTTGCAACACTTCCGAGGTCTGGTGGAGGTGGAGACCTTTGCTGCGCAACATGCGGCGTTCGACCCCTCGCGCTACGACGTCTGCGTGTACCAGCTCGGAAATAATCCGTATCACGATTTCGTCTATGAGGCAGCTTTGAAACACCCGGGGGTGGTGGTCATGCATGAAGCTAACTTGCATCACCTGATCGCCAACCTCACCATCCATCGCAACGATTGGGATGGGTATGTTCGTGCGGTCGGACGCAACCACGGCTCGGAAGCGGAAGAGTACGCCCAGCACTACGTGCGGACACGCCAGCGACCACCGGACTATAGGCTGGCCATGATACGGAGCGTACTAGCGGGCTCGCGCGGCGCTATAGTCCACAGCGACGCGGTGGGCGCGGAACTCCGCGCACAAGGATTCGAAGGTCCCATGGGCCGGATTCCTCACGGCGCTTGGACTGAGCCTACCGACCGGATGAGCTATCGCGCACGGCTTGATTTAGACGAGCGTACTCCTCTGATTGGTGTGTTCGGATTCCTCAAGCCGTACAAGCGCATCGCCGAATCGCTGCGGGCTTTCCGCAGACTGGTGCGCGCTGTGCCCGACGCCCGCATGATTCTGGTGGGCGAGGCTCATCCTGAGCTTCCGCTCCCATCCCTGATCGCGTCGATGGGTTTGCAGGAACACGTGCGCCACCTGGATTTCGTTCCCATTGAGGATTTCAAGGGTTACCTGGGCGCCTGCGACATCGTGCTGAACTTGCGGTATCCAACTGTGGGTGAGAGTTCGGGAACACTCCAACGGGCGTTGGGGATGGGCAAGGCCGTGATTGTGTCCGACGTGGGTTCCTTCCGTGAGCTGCCCGATGACATTTGCCTCAAGGCTCCGGTCGATGCGAGCGAAGAAGAGCACCTGTTCGAATATCTGAATCTGCTAGCCACTCGTCCTGCGGTTCGCTGCGCTCTGGGCCACCGGGCTCGGGCGTGGGCCGAGCAGGAGTGTAGCTGGAACGTCACTGCACAACGGTACATCGGGTTTCTGGAGACGGTGGTGAAGGGAACGACATCGCCCGCCCCTGATGATCTTCAGGCTCAAGCTCATGCTGCCGCGGTTGTACCGGGCGATTACATTGCCTCCTGGACCCCGCCGCAAAATGGCTCGCGAGCTTACGTGGAGACGCACCGCACGCGT
>JAICXC010000068.1 GCA_025980665.1 Bryobacteraceae bacterium | reverse complement strand
GACGCATGCCTGCAGTGCCATACCAGTCCCGGCACGCTGGGTATACCCGGATTGCTGACCGCGTCGTCGTACACCGACGCATCGGGGATGCCGGCCTTTCGCGGCGCTCAGCGCATCACCGACGGCCGCACTCCGTTCGAAGATCGCTGGGGCGGATGGTACGTCACCGGGACCCACGCAAACATGCGCCACATCGGGAACGCGGTTGGGCACGATTCGGCTCATCCCGAGTTACTGGATCTGCGCGATACCCAGAATCTGACCAGTCTTGCTAAGAAGTTCGACTCCCACGGCTACCTCAGTGGGCTGAGCGATATCGTGGCGCTGATGACGCTGGAGCATCAGACGCGCATGACCAATCTTATGATTCGCACCGGCTGGGAAGCTCGCATTGCCGCGGCCGGAAAGGGCGACAAAGCCGTCGAGGCGCAGCTTGAAACCGATCTCGAATCGCTGGTCACCTACATGTTGTTCGCCGACGAGGCGACGCTACGAGGCCCGGTCATCGGTGTTTCGACGTTCACCAAGACATTCGCCGAACGCGGGCCGCGCGACCACCAGGGGCGCTCCTTGCGCGATTTCGATCTGCAGAAGCGACTCTTTCGTTACCCGCTGAGCTACATGGTCTACAGCGAAGCCTTCGACGGTATGCCGGATCAAGTGAAGGATCGCGTCTACCGGCGCGTGTACGACGTGCTTACGGGTCGTGACCAGAGCGATAAGTTCAAACGCCTTTCCTCCGATGATCGGCGGGCGGTGCTCGAGATCCTGCGCGAAACCAAGCCGGGGCTGCCCGAGTATTTCAAAGCCGATACCGTCGGGGCGATACGTTAGGCGCGATGTTTTGTGAGGTCGTTCCAGATTCTGAGGATCTGCGGCCACAGACCAACCGCCTGAAGCACTCCAACACAGGTGGCGACTACGACAACGATGTTCAGAATGGCTTTGATGCTTCCCGCCATTGGAACATAGGTATTAATTAGCCACAATCCCATTCCTACAACCAGCAACACCAGCACGATATTCACGATAGGCCTGACATTCGCCGGCATCGGAACATACGTATTCAAGAATCTTGCGATCACCGCCACAACGATCAGCGCCAGGACAAGATAGAGCAACGGCATCACTAGTACCTCACAGAAGCTCTGCAGCGAGTTAGGATGCCAACCGGGCCGTTATGCCCGCTCCCCAAAAGGACTAATCTCGTAGAGAAACGCGCCGAGGCCTTTCGGGAACGTGGAGCCGGTTCGCCGGTTGGCCCGGCGCCATGCCTCCCATACATTCCCCGCCAACACGCCGGCCAACAGGTAATACACTACCCCCGCCCATTCGAAAAAACCATAACTGACAATGGCTACGATCAGACCGCATACGATCTGGTCGGGATACTTGGCCGGCGAAGTCGGCGGATCGGTCAGGATGATGAATGCGAAATAGAGCGCCGCCTCGACGTCGGGTGTCCGAAATATCTCGGCCAGCGCCAGCGGATTGCTCACGAACGCTGTAACCGTAAAAAGCAGGAAGTAGGCGCCCAGAAACGTCAGTACTAAGGGCAATTTATTCACTCGATTGGCGATGAACACACCCGCCGCCAGCAGCACCACTTTGGCGGGGACCGGAACGTCGGTCAGAGCGCCCCACCAGCTTTGGCCGGTGTGGAAGACATAGAAGCTGGCGATGATCGCCAGCGCGGCTGGATTAAAAACGTTCGCGGATCGCGAACGAAAAAGATACTTACTGAATACCGCGGCGACCGATGTGATGGTGACGACGTACCACGGTTCCTGCGCCCGCAGGACCATCGCCACGATCATAGCGGTGAGCACTGCGCCGCTGGGAAACTCCCAGACCTTTTTTCTCACTCGAAGAACGATTAGATCTACCAGGCCGGCGGCCATGGATGCGCTCACAAGCCCGGCCATCACGGCGCGGAAGCCCTGCCCCGGCGCAGCCATCGCGATGAGGACCGCAAGAATTATGGTGACCAGGCCTTTCGGCGTCTTGAAGAAGTTCTTGATCCTACGAAGCACGGCACAAGCCTCGCGTTTCGTAGCGCTTCAAATCCGGCGTCATGATCAGGCCTTCGACGCTCATGCGAGTGAGGAGATCAATGCCATCTTGGGGACCCAGCACAAATGCGGCGGTTGCCAAGGTATCGGCCAGCATCGCTCCGGATGCTACGACGGTGGCGCTGGCGACAGCATCCGAGGTTGTGTTGGTGCGTGGATCGAGGATATGAGTCCGCCGCTCATAATCGCCGGAGGTGCACACAGCCTGATTTGACACTCGCAAGGTGTCGATTAACTCGTTGTCGAGTCTGGGATGGCGAATCCCGACCGACCAGGGAGCGCCCTGCGGGTTTAATCCGCCCAGATACAGGTCGCCGCCGGCATCGATCGCAAAGTCCTTGTAGGACTCAAGCTCACGCGCGGCCGCATCGATCGCCAGACCTTTCGCTACCGCCCCCAGGTCGAGCGTCAAAGGACGGAGCAATGTTATAGTTCGCCGGTCCGGATCGAGCCGCACGTCCCGATAGCTGACATCGTCAGCGGGGCTGATTGTGGAGCGGACGATTTCTCCAGTGCGATGTTCGCGATTAAAGCCGCACGCCTCCATGCGGTGGCCGATAGTTGGGTCGAAAGCGCCGCCGCTCTCCTCCGCGACCATCAAAGCGAATTGCAGGGCCTCGTAAAGGATCGCGCTGGCAGGGACCGGTACGCCGGCCTGAGCTGCAAGCTGCATCAGTTCGCTGCGAGGGTCAAACCGCGTGCATATAGATTCGATCTCGTGAAACCATCCAAAGGCGTGTCCAATTGCTTCGTCGACCCCGTCTTCGCCTGCGCGGACGACATGGACGGTGACCAGCGTCCCCATCACCGTCTCGGTTCGGCTGGTGCCCTCGCCGGTCACTTGGCTTTGCTGAGAGCTTCGACCACCGCGCCGTAGAAGGCGTCGGCGCTCTGGGTGGCGCCGGAGACATAATCGACGTCGGGACTTTGGCGCTGGGCCACTTGCGGGATCAGTCTATCGATCACGTTGCACGAGTAGCGCGTCCGGCATTGAGAAATGCTGGCGGAAGCGATACGCCCACCTTCGATCACTACTGCCGCCTCGATATTACCGTGACGGGAATAGCCCCAGCCGGTGTAGGTTCCGTCCTTCCATATCGTTTTGGCAGGCGCGGTCGGTAAAACCGTGGGCGCGATCGACGGGGCGGGGACCTGATTGGTGACCGGCGCAACTACCTGCGCGACGGCGATCAGTGGCTCCGGCGGCTCGATCGATGCCGGTTCGGCGACGCTACCGGGTACGTCGGATGTTGGTACTTCGGCCCGCTCGGCTTCTTTGCGCGGCCGGTTCGGTGTATTTTGAAATCGATCAGCCACTGGCGCGGCCGGCGGCAGGAAACGAGCCGGAATGGGGGACGTTCGCTGGAGCTCGGGGACGTGAATGGTCACACGCTGTGGCGCGGGGACCGCAGCCCTACGCTCGGCCACCTGCGCTGCCAGCCGGTTGGCCGCTGACTGCGTGCGGGCATATCCCGCGGTATAGACGGCGAGAACGGCCGCGCAACTTGCGGCTACCAGCCGGTTGGTTACTTTCTTGTTCGGGCCGCCTTGCGCCATTTCTGACAAGTATAGACAGTAGTCGACGCCCGAAAGTTACCAGACAGTATCCTAAAAGATGGACACTCCAGCCTCCGGCCTATCACACAAGGGATTCACTGTATGGTTCACCGGCTTGTCCGGCGCAGGCAAGAGTACTATCTCCGCTCTGCTGCATGCGCGGTTATGCGTGGCGGGGGCCAAGGCGGAATTGCTCGATGGCGACATCGTACGCACCCATCTATCCAAAGGCCTGGGCTATAGCCGGGAGGACCGCGATGAAAATATCCGCCGCATTGGCTTCGTGTGCGAATTGCTGTCGCGCAACGGCGTTATCGCGATTGCGGCCGCCATCTCGCCTTATCGCGAAGTGCGCCGGAGCGTCCGTGCACGCATTCCCAACTTCGTTGAAGTCTTCATGGAGTGTCCCATGGATGTACTAATCGAGCGCGACGCGAAAGGTCTCTACAAAAAAGCTCTGGCCGGCGAGATCGAACACTTTACCGGCATCTCCGATCCATACGAATCTCCGGAAGCGCCTGAGTTGATCGTTCACTCCTCCGTGGAGACTCCGCAGCAAAGCGTCGATAGAGTTTGGCATACACTCAAGAGCTTAGGTCTCATCACGTATGCCTGATTTTTACTTATGATCGACTTGCACTCGCACACCACGGAGTCCGATGGAACGTTTTCGCCAGCGCAATTGGTTGAGGAAGCCGTGCGCAGTGGGGTTCGCATCCTGGGGATCACGGATCACGATACGTTTTCTGGATTTGATCAGGCTTTGCCTCTGGCGCGTAAAGCGGGATTGGAATTGGTATGCGGGATCGAGCTCTCGACGAAACTCAACGGCTATTCGGTCCACCTGCTGGGCTACTTCTTAAGGGCTGATGGCTTAGGCGATCTTCGAACGTGGATCGGCGATTTGCAAGCATCGCGCCGCGATCGCAACGTCCGCTTGATCGCGCGGCTCCGCGAACTCGGCTTGGATATTACGCTCGACGAAGTGCAAGCGCGCGGCGGCGGGATGACCGGACGCCCACACTTCGCGCAGGTGCTGATCGAGAAAGGCTACGTAAAAAGTATGCAGCAGGCCTTCGACGACTATCTGGACGAATCCGCTAAAGGTTACGTCACACGGCGGGAGCCGCAATTCGCCGAAGCTGTGCAGCACATTCGTAAGGCGGGCGGCATCGCATCACTGGCGCATCCGATTCGATTGCGCGAGGACGTGGCGGCGCTAATGCCGTCTCTGCGTACAGCGGGCCTCAATGCAATTGAGGCATACCATAGCGACCATAGTCCGGAGCAGACGGCCCTGTATCTTCAACTGGCCGATCAGCACGGCCTGCTGGTCACCGGCGGCTCGGATTTCCATGGCGCGGTGAAGCCCGAAATCCATTTGGGTACCGGCCGCAATGGCAATCTTCGCATTCCTGAAGATGTGGTCGACCGCCTGCGGGCAGGCTGAATTCAGCGGTCGAAGATGACGTCGAACGCACGTTTCTGCAACTCCGGAAGGTCCCGCGAACGGGCTTGTGCGCTCAAGGGATTTCCGCGCAGCGATACGATCCAGAACGGCGTGACCCCCTTTATGGGTTGCCGATCGGGTTGGACCATCGTCACGAGCGGCGCCAGATCGCTCACTTGGTTTTGATCCAGGTACAAGGAGCGCCAGGCCGTAAGATTGGTGAGCGGCGTCAGATCGCTCACACGGTTCTGTTTGATGCTCAAGGTCTGGAGAGACTTGAGATCCGCCAACGGCTTCAGGTCGCTCACTTGATTGCCATCCAGGTAGAGAGACTGGAGGGCGGTCAGCCCTTGTAATGGGCCGAGTTGCGCCACTGAGTTGCCGGTGAGCTTCAAAGTCTGCAAATTCTTGAGGTTGGCGAGGGGCGTCAGATCGGATATCTGGTTCAGCGATAGATCCAGGTAGTGCAGGTGCGTGAGACCAGCGAGAGGTTTCAGATCCCGGATCTGCCCGCCCGAGATAGTGAGCTGCTCGAGATTGGCCAGTTTGCTGAGCGGAGTGAGATCGGAAACCTGGGACCCGGCCAGATAGATGGTGTTAAGATTCGGACACTTTTCCAAACCGGTCAGGTCCTTGATGGGCAGATTCGAAGCCGAGACCAGGTATACGTGGCTCAACTGTTCTTGGGTCAGGGGCTTGGATGGGTCCGAGCCGAAGATAAAATTCCTGACGTTCGCCTCAAGGCTGGGATCTTTAAAGACCTGAGCGCTCAGGTCGGCGCCGGTAGCGGTCACGGTTAACGATAAAACGATGCCGATGATCGTCTTCATCGGATGTCACCTCCGTAAAAAACGATTTACGTATCGATTATATTTCAGGTCAAAAGGTGGCTACAATGCAAAAGGTAAAGAATCATGTCTAGACGGTATGACCCATACGACGACGGTACCCAGGTGGCGCGCTATATCGATCGCTATCCGCTGAGCTTTACCCGGACGCCTCTGGCACCGCTAGTCCCCCGACCACTCACGCTGTCGGAACAGACCGGGCCCGCCGCGGCTGAACTCTTTTCGGTAGGTCCCATGGATCTCTCCCGGAAGGCTGCCGACGCGCCGAAGGCAACTGGACAGCTCATCCAGATTACCGGCCGCATTACCGACGAAGATGGATCGCCCATGCCGGGCGCGGTGATCGAAATCTGGCAGGCGAATTCGGCGGGCAAGTACGTCCATGAGATGGATCACCACAATGCGCCCATCGATCCCAACTTCACGGGCGAGGGCCGGCTGGTAACCGATGCCGAAGGGCAGTTCCAGTTCTTCTCGATTAAGCCGGGGGCGTACCCTGTCCTCGAATCGGGCTGGTGGTGGCGGCCGCCGCACATCCACTTCTCGATTCTCGGGCGGAGCTGGATGGATCGCTTTGTTACTCAGATTTTTTTCCCGGGCGAGCCGTTGAACGAGACGGATCTGCTGCTGAACGCTGTACCGGACCGCGACGTTCGCGAGCGGCTCATCTTCCAGTTCGAGGGAACGTCAATGGGCGAGGTGAATGCGATGGGATTCCGGCGCGATTTTGTCCTGAGGGGGCGGCGGCAAACGCCGGAGCTGGATTAATGGTCGTTTCTCCGTATTGCACGATTGGTCCGTTCTTTCCGGCGTCGTTTGTCGAGGGTCACGACGATCTGACGAAATACCGTGGAGGCGTCGCGCGCGGCCAGCATATCGTACTCAGTGGACGGATTTTGCAAGAGGGCGGGGTTCCTACCAGGAACACGATCCTCGAAATCTGGCAAGCTGACTCGAACGGAATTTTCTCGAGCTGTACCGGCGCGGATCCGGGATTCTCCGGCTGGGGTCGCGCGCGTACTGACGCCGAGGGATGGTACAAAATCCGGACAGTCATGCCGGGTGGCTATGGGGATCGCTGTCCGCATGCCAACTTGATGATCCTGGCGATCGGGCTCACACGGCGTCTGGTGACCACGGTGTTCTTCGCGGACGATCCTGATTCTGTTCGTGATCCTGTGCTCGATTGCGTGAAGGATGCTGATGCTCGCAGACGGCTTTTCGCCACACGCGAAAACGCGGGCCAGTATCGTTTCGATATCGTGCTGCGGGGCGAAGATGAGACCCCATTCTTTTTAGATTGAACGCAGCCTCTTCCGAGCCGCGACAGTTATGGAGCGGTGTTCAAATATACGGCCATCGGCTCTCCCTGCTCCCCTACGACGTAACGTACAGCCCCAGCGACGTCGTCGCTTTTCCATAGATATCGTGTACTTCCGTGGCGTGCCCAGCGCTTGTCCAGGGCGGTCTCTCTCTCACGGAGACCTCGGGAAGCATACGCTTAAGGTCATGCATTACTACCTCAGGCGGAACGTCGGCGGTTACTACCACATGAACGTGGCTCATTCGCACGTGCGCGGCGATCAGCGTCCACTCCCGGTGCGCGCATACTTGATGATCACCGCCAGAACAATCCCACGCTTTGCATCATCGAGTGCGTAGCTCGGCCCCCGCATTCGCTCCTCTTTCGCCCGCAGTAGGCAAGGTTCTGGAGCAAGGTAGCGACCGCTGATCAGATTGTGGTCACGGTCCACCGACCCATTCTCTGAGCCGTGCAGATGCGAACCGTAGCAACTAAACGTGATCAGGTATTTCAGCGGACGATCCACGCAGGTGAAGTGCGTGGAATCCGGGAAACTCTCACACCGCTCCATGACTGTCGCGGCTCGGAAGTCAGCCGGGACTAGGGCAGGCTGAAAACGTAAATCGAGTTATGCCCTTTTGGCGTCTTCAACTCGGGTACCTCGGCCGCCAGTTCGGGGACTTTCAAATTGTCGCCGGTCATCACGCAGATGTACTGCTTGCCCTTGACGGCGTAGCTGATGGTGCTTACCGAAATGTTCCCGCCCAGGATCGATTCCCAGAGTTGCTTCCCGGTTGCCGCGTCGAACGCCCGGAAGCGGCGGGACATATCACCGTGAAAAACCAAATCTCCGGCGGTTGCGAGCATCGCGCCATTGCCAGGAGCGCGGCCTTGATCGAACCGCAGGATCTCTCCCGTAGATAAGTTGATTTTCGCGAGGCCGGTGAGCGCCTTGGGATCGGAGCCGGGACGCGGAACCACCTTCCAGCTTTCGCGCTTGCCGGGGCTGCCAGTAGTCAGTTCGCGGCAGTTGTCGATGTAAGACGTATACAGCGAATTGGTGGACGGCGAATACGCCGTAGGCCAGTAACTGCGCGTATTCCAGTAGCAGATGGTGTGCGTCTCACCGGGCGTCTTGAACACGTTGTCCCAGTTGATCGAAGTCTTGCCGGTCTTCACGTCGATACCGGATATTACACTTTCCTTCGCGTCATACGGGAACGGCTCGGCCCACAGAAATTTTCCCGTGGAACGGTCGAGCACGAACAGGCCTCCGGCTTCGCCGATGGTGACGGCAAGGTCGACTTCCTGGCCGCGCGGGATGTCGGGATTAATCCACTTGACGAACTTGGGATCGGGATTCAGGCGCGTGCGCACCAGCGTGCGTTCATGCGTGTAATCGGAGTCCCAATCGTCGCCGGGGAGATGTTGGTAATACCAGGCGAGTTTCCCGGTTGTGGGATCGAGTGCGATGGTCGAGTTGCTGTAGAGATCCGAGGGCGCAGTGCGCGAGATCGCATCGGGATTTCCGTCATGCCGCGCCGAGCGCTGGTCCGGCATGGGATTGGCGATGCCCCAGTAGAGCATCTTGCGCACGGGATCGTAAGCGCCTGGAAGTCCCCACGTAGACGCGAGACGCTTGTCCACTGCGGCGCCCGCCCAGCTCTCATCGCCCGGTTCGCCGACAGCCGGCGTCGTGTAGAATCGCCAGGCTTCCTTGCCGGTGAGAGCGTCGTGAGCCGAGATATAGCAGTTCGCTCGATTGCCGGCGCATGCGCCGCCGGAAATAACCTTGCCTTCGACGATCAGCGGGCCGGAGGTGTTGCCGCGCGAATCTACTTTGGTCTGCCAGCGCGGCTCGCCGGTGCGCGCATCGAGCCCGACCACGAAACTGTCGGGCGCAGTGTAGGCGACGATGTCCTGATAAATCGCCAGCGACTTGGTGCGTCCTTGCGCCGCAACGTTGGCGGGAACATTGCGCTTGTACTCCCACAGCACATCCCCATTGGTAGCATCCAGGGCTTGCACAACGGCCCCGGGATTCACCACGTACATGACGCCGTTATGGACGATCGGAATGGTCTCGGTCTGGCCCGCACCCATGCCGCGCTCCCAGGCCAGGTGCAGTTGTCCCACGTTTTGCTTGGTGATCTGCTTCAGCGGACTGAAGCGTTGGGCGTCGTAGGTGCGGCTGAACATCAGCCAGTCATCAGGACTCGGGTTTTCGAGCATCTGCTGGGTGACGGGGACGTACTTCTGAACCTGTCCTATTAACAGCGGACCCATTAACAGCGAGGAGCATACGAGGAGAATGCGAGTCATCGTGAGGAATTATACTCGATTTGTGCGCGCTGGCTTACTGGTGATGCTTCCTATGGTGTTAACCGCCGCGGATCTGACCATTGACCACGTCACCGTCGCGGGGAAAGATTTGAAAGCGATGCAAGCGACGCTGGCTGCGCTAGGAATTCCCAGTGAATATGGCGGCTTGCATAGCAATCACGCCACGGAAATGGCGCTGAGCAGCTTTCCAGACGGATCTTATCTGGAGTTGATTGCGATCCAGCCTAATGCCGATCCAGCGGCTGTTGCCGCGCATTACTGGTCGAAACACATGCAAAATGACGCCGGCCCTTCGGCGTGGGCGCTGCGGCCGGCGGATTTGGCGGCCGAGGTGAAACGTCTTCAGGCTAGCGGCGTCGCAGTGACCGCTCCGGTACGTGCCGGACGCGCCCGGCCCGATGGCGTGGGTCTCGAGTGGGAGACCGCGAACGTGGGCAAGGAACCGAACGGCACTTTTTTTCCGTTCCTGATTCACGATTTCACCCCGCGCGAGCAGCGCGCGTATCCGGGGGGCAAACCGACCACGCAGAGCTTCAGCGGCGTGGCGCGCGTGGTGATTGCCGTTCGCGACCTGAACGCATCGATCAAGCGCTATCGCGATGCCTACGATTTGCCCGAGCCGGTCCAACTGCAGGATTCCCGCTTTGGCGCGCGGCTGGCTTCGTTCCTGGGGACACCGGTAATACTCGCAACGCCGCTGAATGCGCAATCGTGGCTGGGTGGGCGGCTGGACAAAATCGGCGAAGGACCTTCCGCCTTCGTCCTACGCCTGAAAGATCCCGCGCAAAATGCGAAATCGTACCGTATAACATCGGTAGCCACCTGGTTCGGAATTGAAGTTTCCTGGCTGAATACGGGGAAAACGGGCTGGTGGCTCGGGTTCGAGTGATCTGCGATCATTGAGTTTATGGCTAAATTCATCATCGCGCCGCACATGCGTCTGCAGGAATGGGTCGCCGAAGAAAAGGGCTATTTCGCCGCGGAGGGTCTGGATTACGAGTTTCGCGACGAACTAATTTCGAAAGAAGGCAAAAAGCACGATCTGGGCGACAAAATCGGTGCCTATCAAACTTTCGAGCAAGGCCGCACCAGCGACATTAGCTGCGCCTGCCACTGGACGGTGAACGTCGCGGCGACAAATGGCCACGGCAAGCTGTATCGCGACGCTTATTCGGTCTCGCCCGCGGGTGTTTTCGTGCCACCGGATTCGCCGGTTAAGACCCCCGCTGATCTGGCGGACGTG
Source organism: Bryobacteraceae bacterium (assembly GCA_025980665.1). Classification (GTDB taxonomy): domain Bacteria; phylum Acidobacteriota; class Terriglobia; order Bryobacterales; family Bryobacteraceae; genus Palsa-187. The sequence goes on along the minus strand of JAICXC010000068.1, from coordinate 17,117 downwards.
CCGATCTCGGTAGGATTTCAATCGGGCAGCCATTATTCAACCATCCAGGCGCTGGAACAATATCTCAAGCCCGATCAGATCAACCTGTCGTTTTCAGAGGGCCTGCTGTTCCACCGGATGGAGCAGTTGATCGACCGGAAGACTCCGGCGGCTTCGCTTTTCAGCGGTCCATATTATTTCCTGGAACAGCTCGGATATCGGAAGATCATCGACAGCACGTTCATGATGGCGACGCTCATCACCGGCGATCCGAATCCGGAGGACGTGCGCAAGTTTTTCCAGGCGCTGCGCCGCGCCCAGCGTGACATCGATTTGCGGCCTGAGCTCTACACGCACTATTACAAAAAAGAATTTCCCGAACGATTCCACGACCAAATGGACACGCGCCGTTGGGGACCCGGCGAGCGCATCGTGTTCGAGCCGTACACGCGCGACGTTTTCGAAGAATCCTTCCAGTGGATCGCCGAGCGTCCCATTTTCGCCGAGGGCGGGATGGGCGAGTGCAACTACGATCAAGCTACTGTATCGGTGTCGGCCGAGTAGCGCGAGATCCGAACCGTGCACATAAAAATCGCGGTGCTTCCCGGCGATGGGATCGGCAAAGAAGTCACGGCCCAAGGGGTTAAAGTGCTGAGGGCAGTGCTAGGGCGCGAGCTTTCCGGTGTAAATTCACTTGATCTGCACGAAGCTCCGATCGGAGGCGCCGGATTCGATTCCTGCGGCGATTCGTTGCCCCCTGCGACGCTTGAACTCGCCCGTCAGTCGGACGCGATTCTGCACGGGGCGTCTGGAGTCGCTGAAGACGAGAAACGTCTCCCGCAGCAAGCAGCCGGATTCGCATTGCTCCGTTTACGGAAGGCTTTGAGCCTGTTTGCGAATTTGCGTCCTGCGTTCATGTTCCCCGAACTGATCGGGTCGTCCACGCTGAAGCACGAAGTGGTCGAGGGTCTGGATCTGCTGATCCTGCGCGAACTGAACGGCGACGTTTATTACGGCGAGCCGCGCGGGATCGAGGCCTCTTGTGGATTCAATACCATGCGCTACACAGCCTGGGAAGTCGAGCGCATCGGGCATTTCGCGTTCCGGCTTGCGAGACAGCGACGCAAGAGAGTCTGCTCGGTGGACAAGGCGAATGTGCTCGAGACCAGCGCGCTGTGGCGTCAGGTAATGATTCGCGTGAGTCGCGAGTATCCTGATGTCGAGTTGTCTCACATGCTGGTCGATGCGGCGGCCATGATGCTGGTGCGCAATCCTAAGCAGTTCGACGTGATGGTCACCGGCAACATTTTCGGGGACATTCTTTCGGACGAAGCGGGCATGCTCACGGGATCGATCGGGATGCTGCCTTCAGCGTCCCTGGGGAATGACAAGAAGGGGTTGTACGAGCCGGTCCACGGGAGCGCCCCCGATATCGCCGGGAAGGATATCGCAAATCCGCTGGCGTCGATTCTTTCCGTCGCGATGATGTTGCGATATTCTTTCGATCTGGAGGATCACGCGTTGCGGATCGAGCAGGCCGTGCGTGAGGTATTGCGTAAAGGCTACCGTACCGCTGATATTCTGGAACCCGGCACCCGTCTAGTGGGAACGGAGGAGATGGGTGAGGCGGTCGCGGAAGCAATATCCCGAGTTTAGATGGCATCATCACAGGCCGCTCCGGAGTTCGCCAGCCGCATTGCTGCGCGGCTCGACCGGCTGCCAATCACCCGCACGCTGTGGCGGCTGGTCTTTCTGATCTCGCTGGGCGGCGCGTTCGAGCTGTACGACATTTTTCTTAGCACCTACATTGCACCGGGACTGGTCGCCAGCGGGATGTTCACCAGCAGCGCCGCCAACCTCTTTTCGATCAACGGCATCGGGTTCTTCGTTTTTTGCACGTTCGCTGGGATGTTCGTGGGCTGCATAGGGTTCGGCTTCGTGGCCGACCGCTTTGGCCGGCGTACGATCTTCATTTCATCACTGGTCTGGTATTCCATCTGCACGGCAATCATGGCGTTCCAGAACACAGCCTTTGGTGTGGATACGTGGCGCTTCATTGCCAGCGTCGGCGTGGCTCTGGAGCAGGTGACGATCGATACGTACCTGCCGGAGTTCGTGCCGCCGAAGGCACGAGGGCGGGCTTTCGCGTTTTACCAATTTGTAGAGTTTTGTATTGTGCCTGTCGTCGCGCTGCTTGGCTGGCTGCTGGTACCCAAGCGGCCTTTTGGCCTCGAAGGTTGGCGGTGGGTGGCGCTCATCGGCGCTGTCGGCGCTATTATCGCCTGGTGGCTGCGCCGGGGATTGCCGGAGAGTCCGCGCTGGCTCGCGTCGCATGGACGTGAGCAAGACGCCGAGAGCGTGATGGCGGAACTCGAATCGCGTGTGGCTCGCGACACTCGCATTCCACTGCCGCCGCCAGGCCCGCCCATTGCCGTAGGGGCCGGGGACAGTACCTTTCGCGAAATTTTCCGACCTCCTTATGGAAAACGCACATTGGTGCTGTCCGTGTTCAACCTGATGCAGACCATTGGATTCTATGGCTTTGGTTCGTGGGTGCCGACGTTGCTGATCGCCAAGGGCATCAACATCACGACCAGTTTGGAATACTCGTTCATCATCGCGATTGCGAATCCTGTGGGGCCTCTGCTCGGAATGATTGTTGCGGATCGTATGGAACGCAAATGGCAGATTTGTTCTGCCGGTCTATGCATCGGAGCGTTTATCTATTTGTTTGCGATCCAGCAAAGCGCAGCGATGGTGATTCTATTCGGAGTCATGGTCACGCTATCGAACAACTGGATGTCGTTTTCACTGCATAACTATCAGGGCGAGCTGTTCCCAACTCGCATTCGTGCCAGGGCAGTCGGATTTGTCTATGGCTGGAGCCGCATGAGCGCAGCCTTTGCCGGATTACTGATCGGGTTCTTTTTGAAAGAGGGCGGCGCGCCAGCGGTGGCTTTGTTTATCGGTGGAGCTATGGCGATCATGATCGTGACGATTGGAGCGTTTGGGCCGAAAACGCGCCATTTGGCGCTGGAGGAGATCTCACACTAATGCGTTTGGGCGGAAAGAAAGTGGTGGTGACGGCGGCGGCCCAAGGGATCGGGCGCGCGACGGCTGAGGCGTTTGCGCGTGAAGGGGCGCAAGTTTGGGCGACCGACGTCAATCTGGCAAAGCTTGCTGAGATGGACTCGATCTCCGGCATCACGACGCACCCGCTGGATGTGCGCGACTACGCTGCTGTGAAGAAATTCGCCGAGGAGACTGATCCCATAGACGTGCTGTTTAACTGCGCGGGATTCGTCCATAACGGAACGGTCCTGGATTGTACAGAAGAGCAGTGGGATTTCGCATTCGATCTGAACGTCAAGTCCATGTTCCGCACCATCCAGGCATTTCTGCCAGGCATGCTGGCGAAAGGCGAGGGCTGCATCATCAACATGTCGTCGGTTGCCAGCAGCATCAAGGGCGTTCCGTCGCGATTCGTGTACACGACGACGAAGGCGGCTGTGATTGGGTTGACGAAATCGGTAGCCGCCGATTATGTGGGCAGGGGAATCCGCTGCAATGCGATTTGTCCGGGTACGGTGCAATCGCCGTCGCTCGAAGACCGTCTGCGCGCCTTGGGCGATTACGAAAAGGCCCGCGCGGCATTCATCGCGCGGCAGCCTATCGGCAGGATCGGGACGTCCGAAGAGATCGCGGACCTCGCTGTCTATCTGGCGACGGCGACCTATACCACCGGCCAGTACCACATCATCGACGGCGGGTGGGCGGTTTAGCGATTTCGTACATTTCGTCCCGAGACACGGCCTGCCGGAATGGATTCACGATGAGCCAGCGGGATCGACCTCGCCGCGCTACGCCAGTGGATGCGGCCGAATATTGAAGACTAAGCGCGGCTTTATGGGAAAATAATCATAGGCGTGGTTGTGCTGATCGCAATGCTGAGTGCCAAGATCAACGCGAAATTCGATGCTGCCTATGTCCGCCTCGACGCCATCGACAAGCGTTTTGACGATATGCGCGATCTCTGGCGTGCCTAACTTCTGGAGAGTCGAAGAAGTTTTGGACGCACGCTTGAAGCATCTCGAATCCCGCTAACTTCTCGCGTGCGATGGTTACGCGCACTCCCGCAGTGATGGAGCCGTTGACCGTATCGAAACAGGCGATTGGGTGAAGGTCGACGGCGATCGGGGAATGGTCGAAATCACCAGGAAGACTATCTGACTCGCAGTGGTACGGCTAGCGGATACGTGACCGTCGTCTCCAGATGAAGCAGCGTCCTGCCCGTAGAATTGTCGACGATATCGAGCGACGGGAGGACCTGGCAGTATCCACCGGTAGGGGATGCTGCCGGCGTGAGCGTGAGTGCGTGGATCTGGGCCGCGTGCGCGGCAGGAAGCTCCGTGTCCGCACTGAGGGTAATCGAGGCAGTCTTGCCGCCGACCATCTGGAAATCCTGAGTTTTGAGCACAGTACCCTGATCGTCCACGATGGACGCGGTCACGGCGCACATCGCCTGCGATAGGAGCGGTGCCGGGAGCGCCGGATAGAGGATATTCAACTTGGCCGTTTGCCCGCTGGCGATTCCCACTACGGTCGAATTGTGCAGCTGTGGGGCGGTAAATCCTTGAGCTCCGGCGAGTACTGCGCTGAAAACCACGGTTGCAAGAAGGCTGAAGCGTTTCATAATGCATCAGACGGAGAATTTGTGGCATGCGTTTCTGATTTTTGACGCTGTAAGGTGTTTACAACATCGCCTGGATGGCGAAAACCAGTACCACCAGCGCTTCTCCCGCGATGAATCCGCAGGAAAGAGGCAGGCAGTATCGCTCCTCCGTCTTGGGACTGGATTTCGACCACATCCATTGGCACAGGCCGCCGGCGACCATCGGCAGAATGGCTTGGCCAGGTATCAGCATTCCGATCCCGACCGCAGTCGGCGAGGGGAGGAAGCGGTGATAGCGAGGCTCCAGGCACGTAATCAGGACTCCTAGCGCCACGGCGATCAGCATCGCGTCGAAGCATCCTTGCGGAAGCTGACTGAACCCCTGGTTGAGCAACTCGGCAAAACCCGCCCATTTCACGCTGATGGGCGAGGTGAGCCCTTGTCCGCCGATACCATAGCGCGCTTTTAGCGCGGGATACACCAGCGCGACCGCAATGGAGCCAACCGGTACCGCGATCAGTTGCAGGATGGTCAGATTACGATTGGCGGAGCCCACGATCTTGCCGGCCTTGTAGTCCTGCATCAGCGTTTCGCCGTTCGTCGCCACGGTACCCGACATGCCCGAGCCGATCATGTTGATCATCATGTTGCCGGGCGAAAGCGCCGCGAAGACGGCTTGCATCAGGTTCGCCATCGCGCTGACCGGAGCCCAATTGGTTTCGCCCAACACGCGGATCCCGACCAGCATCAGCAGGAACGAGAGCAGCAGCGAAGTGATTGTAAGCCATACTGGAAATCCCAGCGAAATCTTTTGCAGGATGCACAGAAGGACGGAGAGAACGGCAACCCCGCCGACCACGTAGCGCAGTGGGAAATCGGTCGAATCTACGTGCCGCACGGAAAGATTGGTGAAAGTCTTCGCGACCAGCTTCCACTTGAGGACCAGCGCCGTCACGCCGCCAGCGACCATGAAACCCGTGGCAGGCCACATCACCCAGCGCAGCACGACGTTGAAGGATTGCTCCGCAATAATGCCGCGCGCGGCCAGCATGGGCGGCGCGATGACCCAGGAGATCAGCATCCCCAAGCCCATCGAGATCGCGATGCGCGGACCGACCAGCATCCCCGAGCCGAAGGAGAGCAAGCTCACTTCGCTGCCCATGCGCAGTGCCGCGCCTCCCGGCCCGAACGTGAAGGCGTCGGGAACGTATTTAAGCTTGTCGCGAACCACGGCGAGCAGTCCGGATGCGAACATGCCTACTCCCAAAGCAGTAACGCGGGGCGCAGCTTCTTTCGGACCCTGATCGAGTACTAGCAAGGCCTCGCCCGCCGCTGTTCCATCGGCGAAAACCAGATCCTGCTCGTCGATATAGTGGCGCCGCAAGGGGACAGCCAGCAGCACGCCAATCAAACCGGCCACGGTGAGCCACGAGAACGTCTGCCATACAGTCAAATGGACGGAGAATCCCAGTTCCGGCTTGGCGTTCAGCATGTCCATCGCGGCCAGCACCACGCACATGAACCCTGCCTGACTGGCGGAAGTTCCCGCGGTCTGAACCAGGTTGTTCTCCCAGCGCGTTCCGCGCACGCCCGTGACGGCGCCCACCAGCGAGATGATGATATAGCCGAAGAACGCACTCACTACCGAGATGTTCGGTCCGTATCCGAGCTTCAGCACCACGTACGGATACGATGCCCCCATCAGGGCGGCTACGACCAGCGCCGTGAGTACGGCGCGAAGGGTCAGTTCGCGGTGAGGTTCGCGGGCTCCTAGGATCGTGGTTCCGGCGAGGGGCTGCGAAATGCTCATCAATCCGGACCCATTATATTGGAACTATGAACCGTCGAGTTGTTTTTGCGCTAGCTGTCGCTCTTTTGGCAGGCGTTACGTGGGCCATCGCACAACAACTTGAGGATACCTTTTACATCCCGCTCGACGATCCCGCAATTCAGTACGGCCAGCGGCCCTTCAACGATCCCGTCGCTCGTCTCGAGCAGCGCATGGAAAAGGGCCAGATAAAGCTGGAAGCCGCCCCAAACGGTTGGGGATACCTTCCCTCGGTGCTGAAGCAACTGGGGATCAATCGCGATTCGCAGGCGCTGGTGTTTTCGAAAACCAGCACGCAAGTGGAAAATATCGGGCCTCGAACGCCGCGAGCCATCTATTTCAACGACGACGTCCTGGTGGGATTCGTGCGCAACAGCGACGTTCTGGAAATCGCCTCGCTCGATCCGAAACAAGGCGTTCAGTTTTATGTGCTGGTAAGAGCCGCCGAGCCGGCTTTTGCTCCGAGTCAGGGTTGTCTGCGGTGTCACCAAGGCGCGGTGACGCTCGGCGTGCCCGGACTAGTCATCAGCTCGGTCCATCCGGTTTCGCAAACGCGGTCGGAGCACGGCAACGCCTTCATGACGGACCATCGCAGTCCTTTGAGTGGGCGATGGGGAGGATGGTATGTCACCGGCACCACCGGTTCCCAGACGCACTTGGGAAACAATACGAACCTCGTCGATCCCGTGCGTTCCGGGGGCCCATCTTCGGAGCCGACGCAGAACCTCACCAGCCTCGAGACGATGTTGGACACCTCGAAATATCTGGAACCGACCAGCGACATCGTCGCGCTGATGACGCTGGAACATCAGATCCGTATGACCAACCTGATGATCCGCATCGGCTGGGACTCGCGCCTGGGCATGGCGGACGATAAACTCAACCCCGAGATTGAAGAGATGGTCAAGTACATGCTCTTCGTCGACGAGGCGCCGCTCAAGGCGCCCGTGAAAGGCGTCTCCACCTTTACCGAAACGTTTCCGCAGCGGGGCCCTCGCGATCCCAAAGGCCGCTCCTTGCGCGATTTCGATCTTAAGACGCGGCTGTTCCGTTATCCACTCTCCTATATGATTTATAGCGCCGCTTTCGACGGGATGCCGGATAAGGTCCGCGACCGTGTGTATAAGGACCTTTACGAGCGGCTTTCCTCCGATTCTTCCGGGACCGGGAAAGCGATCCTGGAAATCGTGCGAGCCACAAAAACCAATCTCCCCGATTACTGGCAGCTCTGATATCGTAGAACCTTGCCTGCGGCACGTCCGGCCATCGACGTCTCCGAAATCATTGAGCGCCAGAGGCTCAGCGGCTTTCTGATCGGCCTCGTCGTCATCTCTTGGAGCATCACTTTTTTCGACGGTCTGGATGCCAACCTAATCACGTTTGCCGCGCCTTACTTCCGCTCGGAATACGGCCTCACGACGATTCAAACCGGCAACATCTTCGGCATGCACCAGCTCGGCACGCTCATCGGCGGATTTCTGCTGGGCTACCTTGGCGACCGCATTGGACGACGGCCCACGGTGATCCTGGCCACGACGGCGTTCGGTGCGCTGACTATGTGTTTCTACTTCACCAGCAACTATGGCACGCTGTTCTGGTTGCGGCTGATCGACGGGATTCCTCTGGGCGGTATGCTGCCGCTGGCCTGGACGCTGAATATCGAATACGCGCCCAAGCGTTACCGCGCCACAATTGTGACGGTAATCATGGTCGGCTACTCGCTCGGCACGGCGCTTGGTGGACCGTTCGCGAACTGGCTGATTCCGAAACTCGGATGGAAATCTGTGTTCATCTGCGGAGGTATCGCGGCCTTAGTCAGCGCGGCGATCCTTTTTGTAGTACTGCCTGAATCGATTCGATTTTTGACGACAAAGGGCAAGCGTCCCGAGCGAATTGTTGCGACGCTGCGCCGTGTTGCCTCAGATCAGACCTTTTCCGCCGATGCGAACTACATCGTCGGAGACGAAATCGGGCTCCGGAAGGACTTCAAACCGTCGCTGCTGTTCAAGGGCGAGCTGCGCACCCTCACGCCGCTGTTGTGGGTCGCCTACATGGCCAGTTCCTTCGCCGTGTTCTTCATCGTCAACTGGACGCCGCTGGTGTTTGAGGCACTGCATTACGCGCGGACCCAAGCAGCGACTGCGGCCACTTTGAATTCGATCATGGGCGCCATTGGCGGAATTCTCCTGATGTGCTTCACCGATGCCAAGGGAGCGATCGCGATCACCATTATGCCGGTGATGACGTCCGGACTACTGCTGGTTGCCGCCTTTACTCCGATGGGCCAGACGGCATTTCTGATTCTCGGCGCGACGATCGGCGGATTCCTCATCGGCGGGCATTTCGGGATGCACAGCATCTCCGGGATTTTCTATCCCACCGCATATCGCGGAAATGGCGCGAGCTGGGCCACGTCGATCGCTAAGATCGGGTCCATTGGCGGGCCGATGGTCGGTGGGTGGGTGCTGGCTACGAGTCTGCCGGTGAAACACATTTTCGGGCTGCTGGCGATCTTCCCCGCGATTTTCGCTGTTTGTATTTACCTGATCGGGAGGATGCACGGCCGCATGTTGGGGAAGGAAGCAATCGTAGTGGTCGCCGAACCCAGCCACGCTACCTAAGGAGGCCGTTTGTGACCCTCACTCGCCGTGGATTAATCCAGACTGCCGCCGCATCTCTTACTTCGCTGCTCCCGCGGTCCGTCTTCAGCCAGGGCGCGGGCAACCGCAAAGCCGTCATCCATGCCGATCAGGAAATCGGCATCATCCGCCCCGAGCTGCATTCGCATTTCGCCGAACACCTAGGCTCGTGCGTCTATGGCGGCATCTGGGTGGGAAAGAATTCGCCTGTGCCGAACATCAACGGCATTCGCCGCGCGGCGGTCGATCATCTGAAAGAGCTCGGCGTGCCGGTCTTACGCTGGCCCGGAGGGTGCTTTGCCGACGATTACCACTGGCGCGACGGTATCGGACCAGCCGTGAAGCGCCCCAAGAGCGTGAACACCAATTGGGGAGGCTACACCGAAGACAACGGCTTCGGCACGCACGAGTTCGTCGAGTTCTGCCGGCTTATAGGCGCCGAGCCGTATTTCGCCGCCAACGTCGGCTCCGGATCTCCTCAGGAAATGCGCGATTGGATGGAGTATTGCAACCAGCCTTCGGGCAGTTCACTGGCCGAGGAGCGCGCCGCCAACGGATCGCCTGAACCCTTCAAGGTGCGCTATTGGGGCGTCGGCAATGAGCTGTGGGGTTGCGGCGGAAATTTCACCGCGCAGCGTACCGCCGAAGAGTACCGTCACTTCGCGACGTTTGCGCGCGCCTTCGGAGGATTGCGGCCGTACCTGGTCGGCTGCGGACCCAATGGCAACAACGTTCAGTGGACGCGCGGTTTCATGGACACTCTTGCGGGTTATCGCATGGATGGATATTCGATGCACTTCTATTCGAACGGCAACCTTCCGCCACTCGAATACACGCCCGAAGCGATGTACACGCAGCTCAATTCTTTCCCTCGCGTAGAGCAAGCCATTGTCCAGCAGCGCAACCTCCTCGATGGCTACGATCCCAATCGTCGCATCGGACTTTTTCTCGACGAGTGGGGTGTGTGGGATCGCATGAGCGCCGACGACGAGAAACGCAATGGCCGCTTGTGGCAGCAGGAATCGATGCGCAGCGCGGTGGCGGCCGGGCTCGGCTTGAATATCTTCAATCGTCAGGCCGACAAACTGTACATGTGCAATATCGCGCAGATGGTGAACGTACTACAAGCGGTACTGATCACTGATGGTCCGGGGGGCCGCAACTGCGTGCGCACCACCAGTTACTACTCTTTCATGCTGTTCAAGCCACATCGCGCCAAGACTTCGGTGCGCACGGAAACAGACGCTGCGTCTGCCTCGCCGCCCAACCAGCTTCCCGATTTATCGCTTTCCGCGTCGCGTCAAGGCGGCGATGTTGTGGTCACGCTCGTGAATCCGCGCCACAACGCCGACATGCAGGTGGATTGTGAAGTCCGCGGTGTGACGCCGCGCCAGGGACGCGCGGAGATTCTGCACGATCCTGACATCAACGCTTACAACAGCTTCGACAATCCGAACCGGGTGATTATCCGGCCGCATCCTGTAGCCGTCGAGAACGGGAGATTTCGTGTGGCCCTTCCGGCGATGTCGGTAGCCACTGTCACACTTCAAATTGCCTAAGGATCAGACCGGCTGGGGAGCGATTTCGAGGCGCTCGCCGAGCGTCAAGTAGTTTAGGGTTGCGGAGGCGACGGCACACCCGGCGATGACCATCGCCATAGGGACCGCGGGGTTATCGAGCAGGCCTAGGAAGATGGTCGCGATGGCGGCGATCAGGAACTGGTTGGTTCCCAGCAGCGCGGACGCGGTTCCCGCGATATCGCCATGGCGCATCATCGCAATGGCCGAGCCATTGGGGAAGACGAATCCCTGCGCGGCAATATAGACAAAGATGCAGGCGAACACTGCGGCTAATCCGCCCGTGTTGGTCAGTACCGCGGCCAAAAGCAGCAGACCCGCGGCGAGCTGAACGAGATTCGCGTTGCGCAGCACTCGCCACAGCGGTGTTCGATGCGACATCCGGCCGTTAATCTGCGAGGCCGCGACCATCCCAGCTGCGGCTGCTCCGAACAGCCAGCCGAATTCCGCTGGGGGAACTTTGTACAGGCTGATGTACACGAATGGAGCGCTGGTGATATATGCGAACGTGCCGGCTGAGCTGAATCCGCAGACCACGGACGCGCCCAGGAACGTTCGATCTTTAATCAGCCGCGAATAGGCCGATACGATGGTGTCTACTCGCAAGGGTATGCGTGCACTTTGAGGCAGTGATTCGGAAAGTCGGAAGTGCATCCCCGCCAGGCACGCAATGCCGATCAGCGTCTGTGTTACGAAGGCGGCTTTCCATCCAAACCAAATCAACAGGTAGCTGCCGAGCATCGGCGCGATCACCGGGGAGACGCCGACCACCAGGATTAGCATCGAAAAGATGCGTCGCAGTTGCGAGGGCGGGAAGAGATCCCGCACGATGGCGCGCGAGATGACCGATCCTCCGCATGCGCCGATCGCCTGCAGCAGCCGGAAGAACGACATGATGCGGATCGACGGAGCGAACGCGCAGGCGGCCGAAGAAAAAATGAACAGTGCCAGGCTGATGTACAGCGGTGGCTTACGCCCGAAGCGGTCGGTGATGGGGCCGTACAGGCTCTGGCCCAGCGCGAACCCCACCAGGAACGTGACCATGGTGTACTGCACCGCCGCCGCCGACGTGTGGAACACTTGCTCCATCTGAGGCATCGCCGGCAGATACATGTCGATCGAAACTGGAGCGAATGCCTGCAACAGGCCGAGCAGGAACAGGAGTTCTAAGTACCTGAATCGCGAGAGGGAAGTGGTTTGTGACGCAATCACTAGGAAGAGATCAGTTTAGCAGTCTGGTGTGCGAGCAGTGACGCGCTCGCATGATATCCTTGGGGTACTCCCCAGCGGTGTTTTATGCGCCCCGACAGCTATTCCACTCCCAGCGGCATCGTTGTCGAACGCACATTTTCCAAGATTCCGTTTGAAAAGGGCCTGCGCGGGCTGATGCATAAGCTCGATACCCAGCGCGGCATCTATCTTTCCTCCGGTTACGAATACCCGGAGCGCTACTCGCGTTGGGACGTTGCGTCCGTCGCCCCGCCGCTCGAGATTGTCGCCGCCGACCGCGATATTACCTTGACTCCTCTGAACGCGCGAGGCGAGGTAATCAACCGGCTGCTCGAACCGGTCTTGCGCCCGCATCCTCACTGGGAATCGTTTGAGATGGTGAACGGCATCCTCCAGGGCAGGCTCAAGCCGCTGCCCGAACTGTTCCCCGAAGAGGAACGCAGCAAGCAGCCCTCGGCATTTTCTCTGCTGCGAGCATTAATCGCCGAGTTTCACGGACCATTGGCGGGCCGGTTGGCTCTAGTTGGCGCGTTTGGATACGATCTGTTGTTCCGTTTCGATCCGATTCGCCTCAAGCACCCGCGCTCCGGGGTCAAAGATCTGCGCTTGTTCCTGTGCGATGACATCTATTTCATGGATCGCAAGAAGGAACAGATCGAGCGCTACCGGTTCGACTTCACTCGCGGCGAGGATACCACTCGCGGTCTTCCTCACGCCGCCCAGCACGTCAAGAAAACAAAAAAGAAACCCGCGCCGGGCCCCGTCGTCAGTGATCACACACCCGCCGAGTACGCCGCGAAGGTCGAAACGGTCCGCGAAGGAATGCGCCTCGGCGATTACTACGAAGTGGTGCTCCGCCAGACGTTCCGCACGGCTTACGCGGGCGGCGCGGCGGAGCTGTTCGAGCGCATTCAGAAGGCCAGCCCTAGCCCGTACGAATTTTTGCTCCAGTTTGGCGACGAGCAGTTGATTGGCGCTTCGCCCGAGATGTTCGTGCGCGTGGAACAGCGCGAGGATGGCGGGCGCGTGGAGACGTGTCCCATCGCCGGCACGGCTCGGCGCACTGGCGATCCGCTGCGCGACGCGGATAATATTCGCGAGCTGCTATCGTCGGCCAAGGAAGAATCCGAGCTCACCATGTGCACGGATGTCGACCGCAACGACAAATCGCGCGTGTGCAAACCCGGCACGGTGAAAGTAATTGCGCGCCGCTTGATCGAGAGCTATGCGGGATTGTTCCACACAGTGGATCACGTCGAGGGGATACTGGCCGAGGGCTTCGATTCACTCGACGCGTTTCTCACCCACATGTGGGCCGTCACCCTGATCGGCGCGCCCAAGAAGTGGGCGGCGCAGGCCATCGAGGATCTGGAGATCGACGCCCGCGGCTGGTACGGCGGCGCCGTAGGGCTGATCTCGCTCGACGGAGGTATTAACACTGGAATCACCATTCGCACGGTTCATCTGCGCGACGGCATGGCGGCGTATGGCGCGGGCGCCACGCTGCTCTACGATTCGGTTCCCGAGCAGGAAGATCGCGAATGTCATTTGAAGGCGACCGGCTTCTTCCGGGTGCTCGATCCGCAATTCGAGGCCGCACCTTCGTACGCGCCGGCGAAAGAACCGAGCCAGGGCGTTCGCATGCTGCTGGTCGATAACGAAGATTGCTTTATCCACACGCTGGCGAATTATGCGCGCCAGACCGGAGCCGAAGTCATCACCTATCGCGCGGGTTTTCCGCTCGAGATGATCGATAAGCTTGCGCCTTCGCTCATCCTTGTTTCACCTGGTCCAGGCCGGCCGGAAGATTTCGGTGTGCCCGCGTTGGTTCGCTACGCTGCCAAGCTCGAAATCCCGGTGTTCGGCGTATGCCTGGGATTGCAGGGCATGGTGGAGGCGTTCGGCGGCGAGTTAGGGGTGCTGGATTACCCTATGCATGGCAAGCCATCCACCGTACGCCATCGCGGCCAAGGTGTTTTCGAGGGCCTGCCGGAAACATTTCGAGTGGGAAGGTACCATTCGTTGTTTGCTATCCGCGACCGGTTGCCCAGCTGCCTCGAAGTGACAGCCGAGAGCGAGGACGGCGTCATCATGGGGGTCCGTCACCGCGAATTGCCCATGGAAGCCGTGCAGTTTCATCCGGAATCGATCCTGACGCTGGAAGGCGATTGCGGCCTGCGGCTGATCGAAAACGTTGTCAAGACCTTAGGCCACGACCGAGCGGGGGCGGGTACTCGGTAACAATTTCGTCAGGGTACTATGACCACAGGGACTTGTTGTGTGGCCCCGTATGCGTTCATACTGTAAATTCTTACTATGGACATGCAAGACGTCATTTTCTTCATTTTGGTGGTGCTGGTGGCGCTGGATCTCATCAACCGCGATTCGGGCGGTGGGCGCCGCGGCCGCGTGCCGGTAGTATAAAGCACGATGCTTAAGATCCGGGTTGTGTAAACATAACACTTTATGTTTCCACGACACGGCTCCGCATGGCGGAGGTAATCGTCATTGGCGGAGGACTGGCGGGCCTGGCATCCGCGGCAGCCCTAGCCGGCTCCGGGCACAGCGTTCGGGTTCTCGAATCACGGCGATTTCTGGGTGGCCGAGCCACGTCTTACGAGATCGGCACCGGCGAAAACGCCGAGACCATCGATAACTGCCAGCACGTTCTGCTTCGCTGCTGCGTCAATCTTTTGGATTTTTACCGCCGCCTGGGCGTCGAAGATCAAATCCATTTCTATCGCGATTTCATTTTTATCGAACCGGGAGGGCGCAGGAGTGTGCTGCGCTCGGGTGTCCTGCCGGCGCCGGCGCATTTCCTCGAATCCTTTCTGACTCTCAAGTTCCTGAGCCTGTCTGAAAAGCTGGCGGTGATGCGCGGGATCCGCGCCATCAAGGCCCAATACAAGACCCGCCCTGACCTGGACCGGATCACAATGCTCCACTGGCTGAAGGAAGAGCGCCAGCCGCCGCGCGCGATTGAACGGTTCTGGAGGCAGATCCTGGTGAGTGCCATCAGCGAGGAATTGGACGCAACGGCTGCCTCCCACGGATTTCAGGTATTCCGGCTAGGATTGCTGGCGCGACGCGATTCCTATCAGATGGGCGTTCCCTCCGTTCCACTAGGGGAGTTGTATGCAGAGGAGAAGTGGAAGAAAGTCGGACCCGTGGAATTCCTCCTGCGCTCGCCGGTCGAGCGTATCGTGATCGAGAATGGAGCAGTGCAATTCGTAATCGCGCGCGGCCAGGAACTGCGGGCCGATCACTATATCTGCGCATTGCCATTTGAGCGCGTGCCAGAAGTCGCGCCGGGACTGGAACTGGATGTTGGAGACTTCGAATACTCGCCCATCACCGGAATCCATTTGTGGTTCGACCGGCCTGTGATCGACCTGCCGCACGCCACTTTACTCGATCGCACCATTCAATGGATCTTTAACAAGCACGAGGGCCGCGCGGTTCAATTGGTGGTGAGCGCATCGCGCAGCCTGCTGGAGATGCCGCGTGCGGATGTGATCGCGTTGGCGATCCGGGAGCTGGAGGAATTCCTTCCCGCAGCGCATGGCGCGAAGTTGGAAAAGGCTCATGTGGTCAAGGAAGTCCGGGCGGTACTTTCGGCCAAGCCCGGCTTGGAATCGCGTCGGCCGCTGAGCCGCACCAAAGTGCGGAACCTGTTTCTGGCAGGAGACTGGACTCGTTCGGGATGGCCGGCCATTATGGAAGGCGCGGTCCGTAGCGGATATCTCGCGGCCGAAGCTGTCGCCGAAGCCGCCGGACAGCCCGGACAATTTCTGCTGCCGGATATTGCCTGAGCCAAGTTCCAGAGATGCCTCGTGAGATAATGGGCGCCATGCGGAAACTGGTCCTTCTGCTGGCGCTGCTATCCTTGCCGATCCTGGCGGACGATCTCACGCGGTTGCAGATCCACGTTACCAACGAGCGCGGCAAGCCGGTGGATCGTGCGACGGTCATCGTGAAGTTCGTCCAGGGCAGATCCGCAAATGCTCTTTTGTTGAAAAAGACCCGACTGTCCTGGGAGCTAAAGAGTTCTCAGGAAGGCATCGCCAGAATTCCTGGAATTCCCAAAGGCAAGGTCCTGATCCAGATCAACGCCAAGAACTATCAGACGTTTGGCGACACCTTCGATATCGACGAGGATGAGCGCGTGGTGGATATCATCCTCAAGGATCCGCAATCGCAGTACTCTTCTCACGACCGATAACGAGCCCTTTTAGGCAAGCGACGCGTCACTAAAGTACAACGAGTTGCGCCGCCGACGTGCGTACCTAGACATCTGTATACTAAGAAGGCTAAGCATGCCAAAAGCCGATAAGCTGCAGGGCTCGCTCGATCTTCTCGTCTTGAAAATCCTCTCTCGCCGTCCCGGTCTCCATGGCTATGCCATCATGTCCGCCATTCAGGACGCTTCCGGTGAAGTGCTTCGCGCCGAGGAGGGTTCGCTATATCCTGCGCTGCATCGAATGGAGGAGACGGGCTGGATTCGCGCTAAGTGGGTCACCAAGGAGACCGGCCGCCGCGCCCGCATCTATGAGCTGACTGCCGCTGGCAAGAAGCAGCTTGCCTCTGAAGAGTCGCGTTGGCAAGCCGTGACCTCCGCCGTGAACCGGATCTTGAGGACGGTCTAGGCCATGTCTCTGCTGTCCCGTATGCTTAACGCATTTCGCGGAGAACGCCTCATTCGCGAGATCGACGAAGAGTTGTCCGCGCATATCGATGATGCCATCGGGCAAGGCCGCGATTCCTCCGAAGCTCGCCAGGCATTCGGCTCTCCCTTGCGTCAGCGTGAGGCTTCTCACGACGCAAGGGTCGTTGCGTGGATCGATTCCCTGCGCGCCGACGCCGTTTTCGGCTGGCGTCAGCTCAACAAACGCAAGGCGACATCCGCCGCGGCGATCCTTGCCCTCGGCCTCGCCATCGGAGCATGTACCGCTGCTTTCCGTATCGTCGACGCGTTGTTCTTGCGGCCGTTGCCCGTCGCGAATCCAGACGGGCTTTATGGAGTCTCGCTCGGCGAATCCCTACGGAACTTCACCTACGATGAATTCCGCCAAATGCGGGCCGAACAAGGCCAAGCCGAGCTGATCGCCGTCTCCGGCGCACCCGCGCTGGATGTGACGTACGGGTCTGATCAAGATAATGAGCAAGCGCATGGTCAGTTTGTCTCCGGTTGG
>JAICXC010000116.1 GCA_025980665.1 Bryobacteraceae bacterium | reverse complement strand
GGTCTTCAGCATAGAAATCCCTCTCGCAGTTATGGACGCAAGGCGCGCGTCGCGGATTGCGCGACCCAAGTAAGCTTTTCAGAATAGAGACCGTCAGAACACCTTGCGGAAGGTGAGATTGATGCGCGCGGAGCCGGTGAGAGGATGCTCGCCGTTTTTAAGCGGAGCCACACCGTGATAAACAAAGCGCGCGGGTCCACCCCACACCACGACGTCGCCGGATTCGAGACGCAAGCGGCGAACCGGATCGGCGCGGCGCTTACCGCCCCATAAGAAGGTCGCCGGCAGGCCAAGCGAAACGGAAACGATCGGAGCCCAAGGATCTTTTTCATCGCGATCCTGATGCAGGCTGAGTTTGGCGCCGGCGACGTAGCGATTGATCAGGCACGCATCGGGATCGTAGTCAGCGAAGCCTGCATCGGCTGCCGCGCGTACGGCCAGGTCGAGAAAAACGGGAGGCGTCCCGGGCCAAGGCTTTCCTGTGTCGGGATCCAAAGGGTCGTAGCGATAGCCGGTGCGATCGGACACCCAGCCCACACGTCCGCAATTGGTCATCGCGACAGACATGGTGTGACCGCCGGGCACCACCAAATGACGGAATGCGGCTTGTTGGGCGATGCGGGTTACGCCTTCGATTAGCTGGGCCGCTTCTGATGTTGCGAAGGCCCGCAACAGCACTGCGCCGTCTTCGAGAGACTCGCGAGCGGGCGGGAACGAATCGCTGTCGAAGAGAGAACTCACGTTCGACCTCGGAGGCGGCCGATTTCGCGGCGATCGCGCTTTGAAGGCTTCCCTTCCCTGGTGGCTTCGAAATGCGGCATGGCTTTGCGCTCCTCGGCGAGCTTCATCCGCATCTCACGGCTGGCATCACTCTCCTGATAGAGCTTCTGAGCCGTCGACGCAGGGCCGCGCATCTCGCTCAGGCCCAGGACTTCGATTTGAAATTCGCCGCCGGCGTTCTTGATGCGCAGCATGTCACCGATGCGGACGTCGCGCGCGGGCTTGGCGTCGGCCCCGTTCGACTCGATGCGGCCGAGATCGCAGGCTCGCGAGGCGAGGGCGCGAGTCTTGAAGAATCGCGCTGCCCAGAGCCACTTGTCGATGCGCACACGGTCCACAATCCCATTCTATTCAGATGTAGAATGAATCCCTATGCTGCGATGTTTCATTCTGTGTTTGTGCTCCTTGGCTGTGGCGTTTTCGCAGGAAAAAGGGAATGCAACGAAGGCAAAGGGCAACAACCTCATTCGCCCGCTAGCCGAACTGGAGAAAGACATAAAGGGGAAGCTGGAGCGAATCAAGGTTCACGGCAAGTCGCTCGAGGGCAATCTTGAAGGCGACTCGGCCGATCGCGACGTGTTCGTGTATCTGCCGCCTTCTTATCAGAACGAGCCGAATCGGCGGTATCCGGTGGTGTACACGCTGCATGGATATGGGCTGCATGCGGAACAGTGGGTGGGCTTTGCGAATTTCGCTTCGCTGGAAAAAGACGTCGCGGCGGGGACGGCGAAGGAGATGATCCTGGTGGCTCCCGACGCATTTTCGCTGCACAACGGGAGTTTCTATTCGAATTCGCAGGCGACGGGCGACTGGGAGACGTTTCTGGCGGTGGAACTGGTCGGGTACATCGATAGCCATTATCGGACGCTGGCGAATCGAGCGAGCCGAGGGCTGGTGGGGCACTCGATGGGAGGTTATGGGACGTTTCGCATCGGCATGAAGCATCCGGAGGTGTTCTCGAGCCTCTATTCGATGTCGGCGTGCTGCATGCTCGACACGGCGGAGGTCACGCCGGCGATGGCCCAGATGGAGGCGATCAAGACGAAGGAAGATGCGGCGAAATTGCCCTTTGGACAGAAGTCGCCACTGGCTCGCGCGGCGGCATGGTCGGCGAATCCGAAGAATCCTCCGCTATTTATCGATCTGCCGGTGAAGGATGGCAAGGCGCGGCCGGTGATCCAAGCAAAATGGATGGCGAATTCGCTGATGGTGATGCTGCAACAGTATGCGCCGGCGCTGAAGCAAATGAAGGCGATTGCTATGAACGTGGGGTTGCAGGACAACCTGCTGCAGACGAATCGCGACATGGATGAGGCGTTGACCGAGGCCGGCGTTGCGCACCATTTCGAGACGTTCGAGGGCGATCACAATGGCCAGGTGGGATTGAACTTCGCGACCAAGGTGCTGCCGTTCTTCTCGAGCCAGCTTGCGTTCATGCAGACAAAGCGCTAGATGGGTATCACGAACAACCAAGACTTGCATCGGTTTGAAGTGTCCTTGGAAGAGGGGACCGGTTTCCTGCGCTATCAGATTGAGTCGGACACTATGCATCTTCTGTATGTCGAAGTGCCGCCGGAAGCTCGGGGCCATGGTGTTGCGGGCGAATTGTCGCACGCTGCGTTGGAGTTTGCGAAGGAGCGCGGGTTGAAGGTGATCCCGGTGTGTTCGTACGTGGCGGCCTATCTACGGCGGCACCCGGAGTACTCAGGAATGGTACGGAACTGAACGTTTCACGCCGGCGATGGCTCGGGTTCGATGCCCGGATCGATCACATCCGGGCCGGGCGAGCTTGGATCTGGCAGCGAAGGTGGATTTAGGGGACCGGGCGGAGTACGCTCAGGGTCGGGATCGGGCGGGGGCAGTTTAGGATCGGGTGGCATTGAATCTACAAAGAAGATGGTTTGAAGCTTCTTTTGTTTCTAATCCTGTGGCATGCCGATATCGACCCTGCTATCCCAAGCGCTGGTTGCATTTACGATCGAGTCGGATAATGAGTTCGAGCGGCGGATGCCGCATCGCACGTCGAACCATGGCTCCACTGACGGGTCGCGCGATCATCCCTGGCTAGTGTCCATGGCGATGTGGTCGAATTGCATGCGTTTCGTCGGCGACGAGGGGGTGTCAGTAAAAGAGCTCGAGAGGCTGGCCCGCACGACGACGAATTTGAAGGGGATGGAGCGATGGGGATACATCGTCCTGGAAGCAGGCGTAATTCGCCCGACTCCCAAAGGCCGACAGGCTCGCGAAGTATGGGCCCCCCTATTTGGCATTATCGAAAAGCGCTGGCAGGAGCGCTTTGGCAGAGAGAAGATCAACCAGCTTCGGGAATCGTTGACGGCGCTCATCCGGCAATTCGATTTCGACTTGCCAGACTGCCTCCCGATCCTGGGATACGGACTGTTCAGCCGAGTGCCGGAAGCACCTAAAACCGGAATAACCCCCGACCACACTCTGCCAGCGCTTCTTTCAAAAGTGCTACTGGCGTTCGCCGTCGAGTTCGAGAACGAATCGGACTTATCGCTCGCGATCAGCGCGAACGTTTTGCGGATTCTCACGGAAGAAGGCGTACGGGTTAGGGACCTTCCGAGACTGAGCGGCGTGTCGAAAGAGGCGATCAGTATGGCGATGGGCGTCCTTAAGAAACGACGCATCGCCGTGGTCGAGGCGGATCCGGCCGGGAGCCGAGCGAAGATTGCTCGCCTGACGTCGAGGGGCCGGGCCGCTCAGGAGGCCGGCCATAAGCTGCTGGCCGTGATCGAGGAGCGCTGGCGGTCGCGCTTCGGTACCGAGAATATAGACAACCTCCAGGAAGGCCTCGATCTGCCTCATCTGTTCGAGGCGTTGGAACCCTACCCTGACGGATGGCGCGCCGCGGTCCGGAGACCCACGATGCTGCCGCACTATCCCATGGTCCTGCACCGCGGCGGATTTCCTGACGGCAGCTAGTGGGTTAGGTCGTAGATGAAATAATTCATCGCGATGCGGTAGGCCAGACCGGCCCACTTTTCCGAATAGCGCGGGTCGTCGGACCACTCCCAGGCATCGCCGAGGTCCATGTTGTGGCAAATGGCGACGAAAATGCGGCCCTTGTCATCGTACACGGCGCGCCAGTGTTCCGGCTTGCCGCTTTCGTCCTTCTCGTAGACGCGGCCCGTTTGCAGGTACTGCGCCCCAGGAATCTGGACGCGATCGTTCAAGTCGTAAATGGTGTGAAAGATCGGGTCGCTGTTGGGGATGTCCACTACCGGGCGGTCGGGCAAGACTTTTTCCAAGCTGTCGATAAAAGTCGCCCATTCCTGGTCGGCGTGGAAGTCGTCGACCATCAGGAAGCCGCCGCGCATAAGATAGTCGCGGAGCTGATCGGCCTGGTCCTGCGGAAGATCCCAGTGGCCCACCTCGACGCCGTAGAGCATCGGCCAATTGTAGATATCGTCGGTATGATCGAGCGATGTCACTTGCTCGAGCGAACGCGCGTCGATACGCGTCAACCGGCGAACACCTTCGAGCAGGTGCCGATCGGAGCGAGGATAATCCATGGTCCAGTAGCCGGCAAAATCAAACGCGTTCCCTGGCAGGTTGTTGGGATAACCGACGATATCCGGGTAACGGAGGCGTGCGCGAACCCATTCGTGGGGCGTGGCTCCGTCGGGAGGTAGCCGGAAGTTTTCGTACTCGATCGCGGGCCATTCCTTGTAGGGCTTCTGCGCCTCGAGCAAGCCCCAAGCGGCTAAACCGAACAAACCTATGAGGAGTGCTATGAAAAATCGCATGAACTGGCCGCGACCGACTTCAGATTAGCACGCGCTCAGTGGGTGATTGAGTACATGACGTAGTTCACGCCGATGCGAATCCCGAGTTCGGAGTACTTATCCGGGTAATTCGGATCGTCGGCAAATTCCCAAGAGTCGCCCACATCCGAATTGAAGCTCATGGCGACCACCAGTCGTTCTTTGTCATCGCGAATGCCCTTCCACTGCGCGACGGTCCCGGCCACACGGTTGTTGAACATGCCTCTACCAAAGCCACCGCGGCCAGGGAGTGCCCATTGCCCCAAAATTTGGTAGCGGTCGTCCAGATTAAACACGGAATGGAAAATCTGATCGGCGTTGTCGATTTCGATGACTTCGCGATCCGGAAAGACGGCCTTCATGCTGGTTTCGAAGCTGGCCCACTCCTGGGGACCCCAGAAGTCATCGAGATATAGGAATCCTCCACGCAGAAGATAGTCGCGCAGTTTGGCCGCCTGAGTGGGAGTGAGGAGCCAGTCGCCCATCTCGCCGGCGGCCATCCAGGGCCAATTGTAGACGTCGTCTTCGTCATCCAGATTCACAGGCTGTTCGACCGAGCGAACATCCAGACGAGTGAGCCTGCGGAGGGCCGTGGCGAAGTGCCGATCGGCTCGCGGATAATCCTGAGTCCAGCTGGTTCCACCCTGACGCCAATCGCGGTTGCCGCGACGGTATCCGCCGCCGCGGCGCGGGCTATAAGGATTTTGAGGATACATCAGCCGGGCGAAAACCCATTCGGTTTTGGCCTGGTAATCGGGTGGGAGAGGAATGTCGTCATAGGGTTCCATGCTGGTGTAGACACGCCAAGGCATCTGAAAGGCCGCGAGCGTAGCCAGGAGGATGACTCCGCCGGCGACGAGCCACCATGCGCGCTTGAACATATTTCCTCATCCGCGAGGATATCATTGTGCACCAAGAGGGTATGTCGGCGGCATTAGTTTTCGGAAGGCCGCTCCGCGCTCTCGATCACGAAGGTCTCGATCGGCGCCTTCTGCGACTCGAGTTTCAGGCCGAGCCGGTCGAAGATCTGGAACAGCGTCGGACGTGCGGGGTCGGCGAACGCGAGATCCTCCGGCGTGGGGTCTTGGCCCGCCGGACGCGCTGGTCTCGGACGCATCGGGACCCAGCCCTCGGTTTGAATATTGAAAAGTCCCTGGAGACCGGATTTATCGATCACTGGCCGATCGGCCCAACCCGAGGCATACGACGCCAAGTCCGACGCACTTACGGCCTGCGCATGCATCCCTTGGCCTTGTCCACCAGAAAAGCTGTGGCAAGAAGCAGGATCCTGGGGGCCCTCGGTGGTTTCCGAGCAATCTTTTTCCTTGACCGCCGCTTTCTGCAATTTCGGACCGTCCTTCTTGACTGTGATGGCATACACGGGAAGTTCCTTAATCTCGCGACGGATGACCATCTTGAAGCGATCCGCCAACAATGTCTGGAGCATCAAATGAACCTTGTCGTTGCGTTCCTTCACTGTCGCTCCGGCGGGAATCGCGCCTTTCGGGGGCGTAGCTTCAATGTCATACCGTTCCGTGCGGAGCCATTCCGGGCCACCAGTCAGGCGGTCGGATTGAAACGGCAGGTCGTAAGCAGTGGCAACGAAAATAAAGAGAGGCGCGCTGGCGACCAGCCTCCCGCCCGGGAGAATCTGCATCCCCATGCCACGAGGATCCGAAGAAGTGTTGTGTTTGACGGAAGCGACTTCGAACGCTAACTTACCCGCGAATTGCGCTTGCGCGCGCAGCGGCGATGCATCCGTCATCCCGATGACGACGGGTACGGTGACTGCGATCACACCCGCCGTAGCCAGCAAAAGTTTCCTGCTGAAATCCATGTTTCGCGCGACGTGATGTGCCATGATTTCCTCGATTCGTCTCTTGAGATTTGATCCAGTTACTCCCGATACGCAGACCAGCGGCGACTCCAGATAGAACTTGCAGACGTTCAGAATCCCTTCGGCATAGACGCGCGCATCGCTGATAGCAGTGAGGACGCCGTCATCGCAGGCACGCTCGCGTTCTTCAACCAGACGCGCCCGGATCCACCACACCAGAGGATGGAACCAAAAGATGGTTTCGACGACCATATGAATCGCGCCTGTCAGATTGTCCCGTCGGCGGAAATGACATAGCTCGTGGGCCAGCACAGCTTCCAATTGGTCCGGCGTCAAGCGGTCGGCGATCCCCTCGGGCAGCAAGAGCACTGGCTTGCGGATGCCAAATACTCCAGGCTCGAGCTTGGCGGAAGAGGACATCACCGGAATCGGCAGGTTCAGATCGAGAAGGGTGGCTGTGCGTTGGGTGACGCGAATGCGGAGCCATCGGCGTAGCCACCAGGTGATGCCGATCACGATGCCCAAAAGCCACACGCTCAACAGCAAAATCGCGGGAACGCCGCTGGGCGGCGGGGTCGCGCCGGCCAAGCTGATTGCAGGATCTAATGAGACGAACGGCCGCCCGATCGCGTCGACAACAAAGGATACGCGACGCTGCTCGATGGCAGGATCGGCTCGCCATGCAAGCTGACTACCGGCGTCGATCAGCAAGGAGAATGGAATCAAAAACTTGATCGAGGCCGCCAGC
This sequence comes from Bryobacteraceae bacterium, assembly GCA_025980665.1. Lineage (GTDB taxonomy): Bacteria > Acidobacteriota > Terriglobia > Bryobacterales > Bryobacteraceae > Palsa-187. The sequence goes on along the minus strand of JAICXC010000116.1, from coordinate 8,348 downwards.
CAGATCCAGTAACGCACGGCCGCGCGATTTTTCCTGAGCGCGAGCGTTAATAGCCAGGCAGCCACGGCAAAAAGGGTCGATTGCCAAAGATGATTCGCCAACGGTGAGAAATAGGCCAAGCTCATTGCGATTTGTCCTTTCTTGAAGATTTACGAAGTGCTTTTTCGGCCTCCTTCACGTCGTCCAGAGTGATCTCCCCGGTTTCAACTAAATGGGCCATCACCAGCTTGCCTCGGCCTCCCAGCAGAGCCAGAAGTTCGTCAATTAATCGCCGTTGCGCGTCGGCGCGAGAAATCGCAGCCTCAAAAATATTGGCGTTGCTGATGCGCTTGACACAGCGCAGGGCCTTTTTGCGTTCCAGGCGATAAATGGTGGTCTGCACCGTAGTGTAGGCGGGTCGGGAGGATTCGGGAAACGCTTCTTGAACTTCCCGGACGGAGCATGCGCCGCGGGTCCAAAAGGCCTCCATAATCTGGAGTTCGAGTTTGGTCAATCTGGTGGAAGCCATGCAGCCTGACTACAATGCAAAGCCAGTCTACTATCGACATAGTTGGATTGCAAGCCCTATTTTAGGCATGCTTTTCTCCGAGGACATCAATCAGGACACCAAGCTCTTCGGTGCGCTGCGATAAGAGCAATCAACTAAAGGCGATCACCGCTGGGGGTAGATGGTGAAATCGATCTCCACTTCGTCCTTGACCTTGATGGTGCCGCCGCCCACGCTGATTGGCTTGATTCCGAAGCTGGTCTGCTTGAGTGCGGTGTGCGCGACGTAGGAGTCTCCTGTTCGCTTGACGGTGAGGCTAACAGGTTTGGTGACGCCGTGCAGAGCCAAGTCGCCATTCACTTTCCACTGTCCCTCGGCTTGCTTATCGACGCGGGTGGAGCGGAATGTGATTTGGGGATATTTTCGGGTTTCAAGCGTCATCTCTTCCATGTCTCTTTGGATCTGAGCTTGGGTCTTCGAGTCGACCTTGGGATCCGGCATCACAGTCATTTTCGCGGTTTCGACAGTGAACTCCACCTGCGGAGCAGCCGATTCGCGGATAGCGCCGGAAGAAATCGGCGCGTTGATGGTGTGATCATGGCCGGCGACCGAAAGGAGCCCAGCTTTCCCGACGTGAATCGTGATGGTACTACGTTGAATATCGATGGCGATGTCCTGAGCGGCCGCTATCGCGATAACGGACAGAAAAGCCACAGTAAGCTTCATCCCGTTGGCCTCATAAGAATAGACTCTCCGCAGATCATTTTGGAACAGAATCGCGGAGAAGAAACTGGTGACCAGGGGCTACCGGAAGCGGCCGCGATTCGATCTGCGCCGAAGGTCGGGTAGTGCGTTAAATGTTGGTTGATGGACCCCAGAACCATTTTGCGCGGGGGACGGGTTGGCGATCCGACAATTCTCTGCCTTGAGTAATTTGGGACTCTATTAGCTTGCGAGTTTCAAAGTCATCAAGGGTGGTAATCGCTTCGGCGGGGCTACATTTGAGAATTTCCCTGATCCGCCCGATGCTTACCTCCCGAAGTGCCTCCAGCGACTCCATAGGAGGAATGGCTAGGAGTGCTCCGACGATTATTTGCTCTGTAGATAGTTCCGCCATGACGGTTTACGGCTGAGACAGATTTGTTTCCGACTTCTGCTCCTCTGTCGCGTCCTCCACATTTACGTTCTTAGCTGTATTGATTCTGATAGTTCCTTACAACGCCTCAAGCATATCTCGAAACTTCACTGCATGTGGCGTCCCGTAATCCATAATCTCCATACGGGAGACTGCGTAGGATCAACCAACATTTAGCCGCGCTACCAGCTCCCGAGCGTCCAATGTAGTAGCCTGTACTCCAGTGCATCAGAAAGGAGACCAAATGCAACAAGCATTCTTAAATCGAATTCTGATAGGCAGTGTTCTGATTTTGACGTGGTGTTCGCTGGCGTTCGGCCATATCCGGATTGCTCCGACTGAATCCACAGCAGGCGCACGCGAGAAGTACACCATGCGGGTGCCTAACGAAAAGCAGGTTTCCTGCTCGAAGATCGAAGGCGAGTTTCCGGCTGGCCTCGATATCTACGATTTCGAATTCAAACCGGGTTGGAAGATTGAATTTAAGAAAAATGACAAGGGCAAGATCATCGGCGCGACGTGGACCGGCAAGATGATGCCTTACGAATTCGTGGAGTTCGGCATGCTCGGGATCAATCCCAAAGAGGGCACGGAACTGGTATGGAAGTTCGTGCAGTATTACGATGACGGAACGAAAGAGGAGTTCACGGGTCCAGTGGGATCGCGGTTACCTTCTCCGGTGGTGACGTTGAAGGCGGCTGCGGGAAAATAGAGAGCTCGACAGAGCGGTTACTTCGACTTGGGTGCGGCAACATCTTTCCCGATCGTGGGCGTATCGGCTGGCGTGCGGGGGTTGAAACCGATGTCGATCACTGCATTCCTGCCGAACTGAACCTCGGCGCCGCGTTTGACCACTGTCGAATATACCGACCAAGCCATGCCGTAGTAACCGAAGGCTGCGCCGACGCTGCGTGAACTTTGGGCTGCCACTGCACCCAAAAGCCCAAAGCCCATGCCGCCGCCGAGAGTCCGGCCTCCCACGTTCGAACTTTGACCGGTGATTACGCCACTCTGGGAGCGCTCAGGGTCATTGTCCGCAGCGCGTCGCGAGATCAATACGGCAATCGCAGTTCCAATAAAACGTGTCTTGGATTCGGTAGTCTGAACGCTACCTTCTTTATCCACCTTCAAGGGCGCGCTGCCGGCTTCCGCGGCGCTGAGGGTTGCCTGGGTTCGGAACTGTAACCCTTCGAAATGGTGCAGCTTCTCTTCCGACGACAACGGAATACCCGGCGGCAGCGACATAAGTTCCACTACCTCCGGGGTTAAATCCACATTTTGGAAATTGAATCGGAGGTGCCCGCCGCGATGAAACCAGCGAGCTTTTCTCGCCATCGTAACCGTGCCGTTCACGAGCGTCCCCTCGGGCAGTACCAGCTTGTGATCAGCAGAGAACAAAGGTTCCTCGAGAACCGCCTCAACCTTTTCGCCCGACATCGAGTTCATCGAATCCAAAGGCGTGAGCAGCCTCGCGTGGACGACGCTGCCGGAAGCCGGCTGCGAACCTAATAAAGCCAGGGAGTCCTGCGTGACTTTCTCCGAGCCAAACGTGAGGGAAGCCTGCAGTTCGGCATCAAAGCGGGTCCGGCTGCGAACGGACTGGGGGTGGTAGGGCAGCCTGGACATCGCATAATCGTACAACCAGGCCTTTTTGCCGGGTGCGCGCACGACGTCAGGTATGCTCTTAATGCGCGCGATTTGAGCGTCCATCGCATCCCGTGCCTTCTGTTTTCCGGCGCCGAGCACTCCACCGCCGTTGGTGGACGCATTGGCGCTACGCTGCTTGGGAGGTTTCAAAGGAACCAGCGTGTCCAGTCCCGGGCTTTCCACGGTGTGAAGTTCCATCGGGCGGCCATCGGGCAGCAGCAACGATGTGAACTCAATCTGAACGATACGCAGTGGAGTAAAGTCGCCGCCCACTATCGCCCTAACTCGCTCCCATCTGGATACCGGCTGAACGCGGCTTACGTGGCCAATCACATGGGTTCCCGCAGGGATTACCTCGTGATCGAAGGCATAGACAGGACTGAGGAGTTTCGCCTCGACGGGCACATTCAATCGTTTCGGAACGCGCTTGGTTAAGTAGAGCCGAAGGGGCACCCCGGCTCGGACGGTTAATGAAATATTTCGTGTTTGATCGTTCGCCGGATCCTGGGGAGCTGCAATTGTGCAAGAAATCAAGGAAAGGGCTATACCTAGGCGCACTACCATGGCGCTTGGACGTATTGGCACGTGCGGGAGTTTCAAGTTGTCGGAGCTATGCTAAATACGTCTAGGGACTTAAGGCCCCCACATTGACGCTGCCTCTGCGCGTTGCCTTCTTCACCGATTCATTCGACGAGACGAATGGGGTAGCCACGCTTAGCCGGGAATTCGCCGCATTTACTCAACGCCTGCAGCTTCCCTTCGTTTGCGTTCACAGCGGCACGGAGACGCGGACCAGCCAGCAGGGATCTGTCACAACATTGGAACTCAAAAGAGGTCTGGCTGCGTTTCCAGTGGACCATGATCTGTATTGTGACCCGTTGTTAAGCCGGCATAAGACTTGGGTGACTGCTCAAGTCCGCTCTTTTGGTCCAGATCTGGTGCATATCACGGGGCCTGGCGATATGGGGATTCTGGGGTTTTGGGTCGCCCATTCCCTTGGAGTTCCGCTGGTCGCATCGTGGCATACCAACCTGCACGAATACGCGGCGCGCCGCTTGGATAAGCTTTTGCACTTCCTTCCCGATCCATTGCGAACGCGTGTCTCCACCTCAGCTGAACGGCAAAGTTTGCGGGCATGTATTAGTTTTTACGGACTAGCCCGCTTCCTCCTGGCTCCGAACGAAACAATGGTCCACCTGCTTGAAGAGCGAACCCGCAGACCTGCGTTCCTCATGGCACACGGGGTGGATACTGAGGTGTTTTCGCCCAATCGGCGCAGCGTGCGCCCCGATTCCTTTTGCATCGGATATGTGGGCCGGTTCACTCCCGAGAAGAATGTAAGGTTCCTGGTGGATCTGGACAAAAGCCTACTGGAAGCCGGTCAACGTGATTTCGACTTCCTCATGGTCGGCGAGGGCAGCGAGAAGGAGTGGCTGGTCAAACACCTTCAACCTGGACGTTTTCCCGGAACTCTTCATGGGGACGCGTTGGCGGAATCCTTCGCCAACATGGATGTATTTGTGTTTCCTTCGCGAACCGATACCTTCGGACTTGTGCTGCTGGAAGCCATGGCTTCGGGCGTTCCGGTAGTGGTCAGCCCAGAGGCCGGGATGCGTACCGGGGTCCGGCATGGCGTTACGGGATTTCATGCAGGAGACTTGAATTCCTTCACGCAAAGTGTTGTCGATCTCATGAAGAACGAAGCTGTGCGTCGAGAAATGGGCTCCGCCGCGCGCGAATTCGCCTGTTCGAAAACCTGGCGTGCTGTTTTCGAACAGTTGTATCAGACATATGAGGTTGGTCTGGAAAAAATCGGCTTGACGGTTCCGCGGTGAGGTTGGCTATGCTTGGTACGTCTATGCGGATATTGAAATGGGTGGTGCTGGCCGCGATCCTGATTCAATTGATCCCCTACGGTCATACGCATTCCAATCCGGCGACGATTCAGGAACCTGCGTGGGACTCGCCGCAGACGAAGGATTTGGTACATCGAGCCTGCTTCGATTGCCATAGCAACCAGACCACTTGGCCCTGGTATTCCAACGTTGCGCCTATATCGTGGCTCCTGCAGAGAGATGTGAATGGCGGCCGGAGTCATTTGAATTTTACCGAATGGGACCGTCCGCAGAAACACGCTAAAGACGTCGCCGAGCAGGTGAAAGAAGGCGAGATGCCGCCCTGGTTCTATCGCCCGATGCATCCCGCGTCCAAACTCACAGACGCCGAAAAGCAGGCGCTTATAGAGGGCGCTGAGAAAACGCTGGGTCCTCAGGCCGGACCTGAAAAGCAATAACCGCTATTGCACTTCGAATAGGAACCCGCGATGAGAGTTTTCGAGGAGAACCACGTACTCGCCCGGCGGTAGAGGATCCCGTACGCTAATTCTCCGAACTGTCGCGGACACCGGAGTTATAGAAATTGGAATCGAGGAAGCTGAGCGGTTCTTCGTAAGGGAGTAAGCGATCTGGCGAGTTCCCCTGCCCACTTGGAGACGCGATAGTTCTACATTTCCCACCGCTGCGGAATCGCTTTCCGCGAGCACGAGAAAGACGGGCCGGTTTGATGCGACTCGGGCCGGCGAAGCATTGCCGGTGAATGAATCAACTGCCGCGCCATCTCCGATCTCCTGTGACCTGGCTTCCTGGACTTCCAGTTCTACAAGATCGCTGTTCTCAATCAGGACCACTTTCGAGCCGGACGCGACAGATGGCGTGACACTCTGGCGGACCGGCTGTGGCACGTCGGCCCGCGGTGCAACTTCCGGAGCGGATCGCAACTCCTGAGAATCGACAATCGCGGGAATACCTTGGCCCTGATCGGTTCGGAGCCGGATCGATTTGGTCGAAACGATCGCGGCTTCAAGCGGTGAGCCGGGCGTCAAATGCGGGTCGACATAGTCTGTGCCGTCCTGGTTCAGTGCATCCAGCAATTTCGCCGCGCGATAGGGGCGAACCACAAAGCGCTTATTGCCGACGTCCACGGTAACACGCCAAAATTGTTCGGCACGAAGATTGGAAGGGCGGCAGCGCGCGGGAGGCGTGGCACCCTTGGGCAAAGAGCGGCAACTCGGGTCGGGGTCTTTCGCCGCAGTCGAAACCTGTTCGACGGCGAGGACCTTCGCGGGCTCCCAAATCGGGTCGGCCGCGGAGCACAAGTTCGGGAACGCGCTTAGGAACGACAGCAAAATGACGCTAGTTTTGTGGATGGGGCTTCCTCATTCGCGAGGATATTACTTCGCGTCTTCGACGGGAACGTCTTCCGGAGGACCGCCGGCATACATCTTGGCGGAGTCGAAGAATCCGGCTACGGTCAGATGGAATTGGACGTCCTTGTCGGTTTTGTTCTTGAAAAACCAGCCGTGGATTCCCGTTGAGGGAGCGGTGAAGGAGCCGTAGGAGGCGTCTTTGCCGACCTTGTCATCCAGATCGTAGCTTTCAAAGTAGTCCTTGTTAGGTTTCACGTCGGGCTCGCCATGAAATTCGTAGGTAAGCTTTCCGTTGGCTTTCCAGCCGTAGACCATACCAGCGCCTTTCTGCATGTGATACTTCATCTCGACGCCTTCATTGGGGCGCAACTGAAAGTCTTCCGAGTCCACCTTATAGGTCTTGGCCTGGGACGCGTAGACTCCGGTTTGTCCGGCCACAGGCGTGGGCGCGGCTCCTTTCACCGCCGGCTCGGGAGCCTGCGAAATGCCGGTCAACCCGAGCGCCTTGCCGGTTTTCAGAGGATCGAAGCCGTATTCGGCAGGAAGCACAGCGGTAAACAGGAGAATCAGCGCGACCAGCAGGGCAATACCGGTCGCTTTGGCGAGGGCGCCCTTTGAAGGCGCGTTGGTCCTGATCTGGGTTTGGTCAATCATTATTTGCTTACGATCCGAGATAGTATCCGGCAATCTGGTATCCAGTAAGAACGAAGCCCACCGTCATTAATACGGTGTTGGTGGCAAACGCGTGGCGCAGGAACCCGCTGCGTGTTCGCCAATAGCTGAGAACGATCAATACTGCGGTGAGCGCGAGCACCTGCCCGATTTCCACGCCCACGTTGAAACTGACGATATTCGTCACCAGCCCATTCTTGGATAGATCGAGCTGCTGAAGCTTGGTGGCCAAGCCGAATCCGTGGAACAAGCCGAATACCAGGACAGCGAGCCTGGTGTTGGGCTCAAACCCTAGAAATCGTTTGAACCCGTCCATGTTATCGAAGGCTTTGTAGACCACCGAAAAGCCGATGATCGCGTCGACCACATAGGAGTTGGCGTGGATATTTCCGAGGACGCCCGCCAGAAGCGTGATGCTATGCCCCAGAGTGAAGAGGCTGACGTACTGCACCACGTCCTTGAGCCGGTAGAGAAAGAAGATGACTCCCACCAGAAACGCGAGGTGGTCATAGCCGGTCACCATATGCTTCGCACCGAGATACATAAACGCCGCGACGGCCGTGCCCTGGTTCGACTGGACGAAGGATGCGTCGCGCCGGGAGACGTCGTGCGCCGAGGCAGTCATCGGAAGAAGCAGTCCGCAAATCAGGACCAGGGTTAGGAGACAGATAGTAGTTCGCTTTTGCACGAACGGAAAGTTTATCACGGCCGGACCCGGGAATCCCTGACCAAGCGGTCAACCTACGGTATCCACGAGGTCAGTGACATCGAGGAGACGGCAGTAAGTATTTGAAGCTAGAGAGGATACCTATCTTTCGCATTGAAGGCGTGGCCTGCAACCCCCGTGGCTTTCCAAAACTGGGAGAATCACCGGCCTGCAACGGCACTTCTGATACACCGCCTCATTTAAGAAGGCTGCTCGTGAGTAAGAAGGCTGCTCGTGAGGGTTAAGGCGAGGAAAACCTCGATCTGCCGTTCTGAACCAGCCACACACTTTCAGCGCATTGGGAAACACAGACAGCGGGACTATAAGTCCCGCGCGGGCTGAAGCCCGCCCTCCTGGGTTATAGGGCCATGTCAGGACGGGCCATAGTGCGCCACATGTGAGCGACCGGACTATTATCGTTGCCGAGCCCTTCTTTCGGCTCCTTGAAGTGACGACCGATGATCTCGCGGAAGGGATCGATGCTGACCTTGGCGTT
>JAICXC010000102.1 GCA_025980665.1 Bryobacteraceae bacterium | reverse complement strand
GGCATCGTGCGTACGTCACGTGTGCGCGAGATTCAGGAGCGGAATGCATCCTCGGCGACGCAGACCGCACTGATCCGGAGAGCGTCCTAAAGTCAAAACCGCGGATTTCCAGAAAACTTCAAGCAAGACTTCTGCTGCCACGGGGCAATGCCCACGCCTATGGACCCCTACCGGGTTTTGCCGGTGGAGGGAAGTGCAGACGTCGGCCTAGCAGCTGATGTCGGCAGTATACTGGGGCGAGAAAGTAGCTGGAAGCGCTATGAAAAGACTAATCGTCGCTGCGTTTTTTTTCACGTCCACCATGCTGATGGGGCAGGGCGTGTTGGGGGTGGGGAATTTTATCCACGTGGTGGCGAATCTGGATAAATCGATCGAGTTTTACCACGACGCGCTCGGATTGGAGATGACCGGCGCTCCCGGGCCACGCGCGTTTTCGGCGAATGCGGTGGTTTCGAGCTTGTACGACGCTCCGGGCGCGCAGAGCCGGGTGGCGAGTTTTAAGATTCCTGACTCGGACATGGCCGTGGAGATCGTCGAGTTTCGGGACTTGAATGCGACACCGGTGGCGCCTCGGTTTTTTGACCCAGGCGCGATCACGTTGAGTTTGGTGGTGCAGGATCTGGAGGCGACCGAGACTCGGCTGCATCGGATTAAGGGGTTGGAGTGGATCGGTGCGAGCGGCAACAGCTCCGTGATGGTGCGCGATCCGGATGGGATTTTCGTACAGCTGCAACAGCTCCGCAAGGGCCCTTCCCCCGTCGGGGCTGCTGCTGACGACCCAAAGGTGCGGCTAGGGGTGACTGTGGAGGATCCCGACAAGACGACGGCGTTTTATCAGGACGCGCTGGGGTTCACGGGGGGCATCACGGCACGGGGATCGGCGAGGCTACAGGTTCCGGGAGATGCATTTCCCCTGGACTTTGGGAACCCCATGTATGTCGACCGGAAGCCGGTGCACTCGGCGATTCACGATCCGGGATCGGGCGTGCTGCGGCTTCGCGTCGGCGATTTCGACGCGGTGGTGAAGGCTCTAACGGCGACGGGCGCGATGGTTGTATCGGCGGGCGGAGAGCCGGTGAATTTGGGCCGGAACCGCGCGGTGATCCTACGCGGTATGGACAATCTCTTCTTGCAGGTGCTGGAGTCGGCTCCAACACAGACCAAGACTCGTAACTGATTGTCACGACAGGTATGGCGGAGAGACAGGGATTCGCTTGTTGACGGATTCGGCTTTGAATGTTTTCAACGTGTTGTAGCGCAAGGAATAGCGGTTTTCAGCCATCCTAACAGACCTTAACAGGCATCTGAACAGTTGATCTGGAGCGCTCTTGACTAGGCTCTTGACACGCTGGATAAGCGGGCCGCAAAGAAGACCATTCGGTCAACTAGCTTAGAACGGTACATCATCATCACCGATGCCTTCTGACGCTGGAGCGGCAACGGTTTTTGCCGTTGGCCTTGGTCTTACCTGTATGCGTAACTGTAACTCATCGACGTTTGCCAACAGCCAATCCTCACCGGCAGAAAGAATGCGATAAGCAGTCCACGTCTGGTTATATTCCTCCGTTTCCTGATAAGCCTCGATGTATCCAAGTCGGGTGAGACGCATCAGAGCTAATCGGGTAGCGGCTTTTGTATAACCGGCATTCTCCATATCCGAGTTCATTGTATGCGTCGAAACACCCGTAAGAGCGTCGGTGTTAGCGACCACAAAAGCGAGCGCAGCCAATTCGTGGGGCTGCAAGCCGTGTGTACTCGGAACCGGGGAAATAGCGGCTATGTCCTGTCTCGCTTTTTGCTTGCTCACCAACGCCACTATTTTGGCCGTGATTTCGTTTTTCAAATTCTCGAAATCACTCGCAGAGTCCGACGCATATTGAATAATGCCTCGGTGTTGGATATCGAAAGGGAATCGACCCGCATACGACGCAGCACAGATAATCACGACATCCTTTTGGCTTGCGATAGCGAAACCAAGTTCATACATCACGTTGGGATTCAGGGATGAGATGTCCGCTAGACAGATCGTTGCCGACCTGATTTCTTCGTGTAGGGTTTCAACCGGGATAACCGCCCCTCGGTCTCTATCCACCCGGTACGCTTCGAGACCCGCAGCCTCTATCGCTGGGACGAGCGTGTCATCACATCGCTTGTCGTAAGGGCCTTTATCGAAAGGCTGAAAGATGCAACATCGCCCGTTAGTTTTCATGATGGTGTTCTTGGCCAGCGGAAGCTACCTGGATTTGGTCCTGGGATTAATCGTCGTGTTTGGTGGCATCGCCGCCGACCCATAGTAAGTGTCTACCGCACCGGTGCTGACCGCAGTAGGAAAGTCAATCACCGGTTTCCGTTCACCTTGCGAATAATTGTAGCCTTCAGCCTGGGGTTTCCAATACGCATAAAACTTGGATTGAAGATCGTCCTCGTTGTTTTTGATCGCATTGCAGAACTCATCGAACCGCTCACTAACCGCCTGCACAAAACGCTTGGGGTCTACCTGGATAGTCGCGTTCTGCTGGACGATTGGTTCCTCAAGGTCAGTTATAAGCAAGCCCCTGGCTATGAAGCCTTCGTGAAAGAGACCCCCACGTAAGTTGTTATACATGAGTTTGGAAATGCCTGACCACTTAGGAAACACGTATTCGAACCCAGCCATAAAGCGCCTTTCCCGATTGCCTTTGTCAGACAAACGAATAGCGCCGATTGGTTCGAATACTGAGGTAGCGATGATAAGCGATGGTATCCCACCATCTTTATCGTTTGAAACCTTGATTGCGTGTGCAAGTATCCATTGCTTCGTGCGGCTATGGAACACTTCTAGTCGCCTCGAATCGTCATACTGTTCGACGGTGATGTCGGGTGCAACCCAGTTAGTGCCCATGCCAAACAGTCTACCTTCTGTAAATACTATGCGTGCGTCACCGTTACTGTAGCCAGCCATGCTGCCTGAAGAGGCTGTACACAAGGGCAGGTGTATGCACCACAGTGGCCAGCACGACCGTGTATATCACGTCTCGGAGAGACAGGCTCTCTATCAAAGCGTGGCGTGAGTCCGACTAAGACCGCTTGCACTAAAGCCTACCTGTGAGCGATGTAACGAACAGTCTTCGATAGACTTTCATCACATTACACCCCTACGTGCGGGCACCTTTGCCGGTCTTCTGGTTTGAGTTCGTTGCGGAGATAACCACGGCCACCAATGGGGCAGGAGCAATCCGGGAATTTGGTTTGGCCTTGGTAAAGGGGTTGCTTTGTAACCGTGGACGCACGCTGCACTGTGCATCCGATACATCTTGATCTGTTCCACGCACCGTTTCAACAGCGGCGTTAACAGATTTGAAGGTCTTGACGAGTGGAAATTTAGATGTATCGAGTTCTATCTACTTGGCTTACGATAGATAGAAATTTTTGGCGGAGAGACAGGGATTCGAACCCTGGTTAGAGTTTCCCCTAAACACGCTTTCCAAGCGTGCGCCTTCAGCCACTCGGCCATCTCTCCACGCGAGTTAGCTTCTTCAGTCTAACGCAGGCGAAGCAAATAGTCGCGGACGCGCAGGTACAACTCTGGATCGTTCGACAGCGGAGCATCGCAGGTTCCGACCCCCAGCCTACGAAGGTCTTCCTCCGGCGCCGCTGATGCTAAAGCGACGTCCTGCTGAGCGTTGCGGATGTGCATGCGCCGGACGTCAGGCGAAGCCGAAGGTGTGAGGCCTCCGCATAAAAGCTGGTCGATAGTGACGGGTGACTTCGCGCCGTCACTCACGGTCGCGCTCATCACCCGCGCTTCCATCGGATAGATCACCCAATCATTGTTCACGTGCAACTGCGGTTCGACTTTGATCCGCTGGACGGGAGCGTCACGGGCGGTCCACAAATCCATCCAGAATACTTGGGTGCTGTTGCCGCTCACAGGTTGCTCGACTCGCTCAAGCTTGTCGCCGTTTTCGCGATAGAGAGTCACTTCAACCGCATTCTCCGGGTTTTGTGCGATGTAGAGCTGATAGGGCGTGCCGCGCGGCACGTCCACGACGACCTGGAACGACGAGAACGCGTTGCGGGCGATCGCGGGAGAGAGAATCTCGCGCGGCTCCGCAGGCGCCGTTACTCGTCCTGTAGCGTCGATTTTGGCAAACTCGGAGTACACACGCAGCGGCTGGGCAGCAATCCAAGCTGCCGAGACCAGCAGCAAAAAAACGGCTGTTTTCACGAACGTATTGTATCCTGAAGACGTGGACCCCCATCGGCATGAACGCGTGGCCGAAAGCCTCCGGGAAGAGCTGGAAGAGCTGATCGGTTACGAGCTGGCCGACCCGCGGGTGGGCAGCGCTTCTATCACGGAAGTGCTCATTTCGCCTGATCTTCGCCAAGCTCACATCCGCATTTCGCTGCACGGAACGCCCCACGAACAGGAAGAGACCCTGGCGGGGATTAATCACGCTAAGCCATTCTTAAAACGAGAGTTAACGGAGCGACTCCAGCTGTATCGCATGCCTGAGCTGCACTTCGAAGCGGACCTTCCGGCGGCTTTGGCGGCCAAAGCTCCCCAGATCCTGAAGAGGATTCGGCGGGGCCGCCCTCGTGCCGAAGAGTAACTAGAAAAAAACATCATTTCCTGACGCTGCGCGCACCATCCGTGTGCTAACTTGGTGAAAGAAACAGGCCAACGGGTCTAGCCAGCTTTTCTTTCCGGGCGCCATTTCATGGCGACGCGCCCACAACCGTTTAGCCGCAACACAGGGAGTTAATCAAGACCGATGCGCGTGGCTCCAATGACAAGCCGCTTTCTTGACGCATGCCGCCGGCGGCCGACCGACGTTCGGCCCGTGTGGTTCATGCGGCAAGCCGGACGCTATCTGAAGCAGTATCGGGAGATCCGCCAGCATCATGGGCTCCTCGAGATCTGTAAGCGGCCCGATCTGGCGGCTCAGGTCACGCTTCAGCCGGTCGAAATCCTGGACGTGGATGCCGCCATCATCTTCGCCGATCTGCTGTTGCCCGTGGAACCGATGGGACTCAAGCTGCGCTTCTCGGCGGGCGAAGGGCCCGTCATCGAAAATCCCGTTCGGACTTCGAACGATATCGACAGCCTCTCGATTTCGAATACAGACGACCTGGGCTACGTCGGCGAAACGATTCAGCGCGTGGTGACAGCGCTTGCCGGGCGAGTTCCCGTGATTGGCTTCGTCGGCGCCCCCTTCACCATGGCGAGTTACATGATCGAAGGCGGGCCGTCGCGGAATTACATCAAGACCAAGCAAATGATGTATCACGATGAGACGCTGTGGCGCCGTTTGATGGGCAAGCTGGTGGACGTACTGGGCGCGTTCGCCGTGCTCCAGGTTTCCGCAGGCGCACGAATCGTGCAGGTATTCGACAGCTGGGTGGGCGCGCTGGGACCGGACGATTACGTTCGCTTCGTGGCTCCGTATTCGCGCGCGTTGATCGAACGCATCCGCACGGCCAGCGTTCCAGTGATTCACTTCGGTACGGGCGCGGCGGGTTTCTTTCGTGAATTGCACGCGGCCGGCGGCGACGTGATGGGCGTCGACTGGCGCATCAACATCGATCAAGCGTGGATGGACATCAGCTACCGGTCGGCCGTTCAGGGCAACCTGGACCCGGCTGTGCTGTTCGCGCCGCTTCCCGAGTTGCGCATGCGCGTGCATGAGCTGCTGAAGCGCACCGGCTCGCGTCCCGGCCACATCTTCAATCTCGGCCATGGCATTCTTCCTGAAACTCCGGTCGAGAATGTGAAGGCGTGCGTCGAGATCGTGCGCGAATTCAAACTCTAGATCCAAAGGTTGTTTTAAATGACCGCCCATGGCCAGGTCATCATTGTCGGCGGAGGAATCGCCGGGCTGTCAGCCGCCTACGATCTTGCGAATGCCGGTATTCCTCACACCCTGATCGAAAAGCAGCCACGCGTAGGCGGGGTGATAGAAACCCGTCAGTGGGAAGACTGCGTGATGGAATGCGGCCCGGATAGCTTCCTCTCGGCCAAGCCTGAGGCGATGAAGCTGATCCAGGAGCTAGGTCTCTCGGGCGACGTCATCGGCTCGAAAGACGACGAGCGCGTCACCTACATTCAGCGCCAAAGAAAGCTTGTGCGCCTGCCCGAGGGGACGACGATGTTCGTGCCGACGCGACCGTCATCAATGCTCGCTTCGCCGCTGGTAGGCTGGGGAACCAAGATCCGCATGGGCTTGGAGTTTTTCCGTGGGCCAGAGACGCATCGCGATCGCAGCGTTTCCGAATTCGTCACGGATCACTTTGGGCGCGAGACGCTGGATTATCTCGCCGAGCCGCTGCTTTCGGGCGTATATGGCGGCGATCCCGATCAGCTCAGCGTGGCCAGTGTCCTTCCGCGGTTTGTCGAGATGGAGCGCACCCAGGGCAGTCTGGCCCGCGCGCTGATGGCAGCACGCGGCAGCGCGAAAAGAAGTGAGCCGTTATTCCGCACTCTGAAGAGTGGCCTGGGCTGCCTGGTGGACAGGCTTGCGGCGAAGGCGAATGTCGTCCATGGGACTGCGGAGGCAATCCAGCCCCAAGGATCCACGTTTCGCGTGCGCGTGAACGGTGACTGGATGGATGCCGATCACTTGGTGATGGCTTGTCCGGCTTGGAGCGCCGGGGAATTACTCTGCGATATCGACTCACGGCTGGCCTCACTCCTGCGCATGATTCCCTACACCTCTTCGGCGATTGCACAGATGGTTTTTCGAGCCTCCGAATTCGACGGCCAGCACGCGGGCACAGGCTTCCTGGTTCCACGGACCGAACGCAAGCAGCTAATGGCCTGCACGTTCGTAGGGACCAAGTTCCCGTATCGCGTTCCGGTCGACAAGATCACGTTGCGCTGCTTCTTCGGCGGCGCTGGTAACGACGCGGTACTGAGTGAATCCGACGACTCGCTCATCGCTATCGCGCGCGCGGAGCTTCGGACCATCCTTGGGCTGACGGCGGCACCTATCTTTACGGACATCTACCGTTGGCCACGGTCCATGGCTCAATACGTCGTCGGTCACGGCGCCCGACTGAAAGAGATTGAATCGCACGCCTCGGCCGTGCCCGGCTTGCATCTGGCAGGCAACGCTTACACAGGTATCGGCATTCCGGATTGTATTCGCACCGGCCGCCAGGCTGCCTCCTCGATTATTCGCCAGCCCGTCTGAACGATGGCACGTTAAATGCTCTGTCTAACAAGGGACATGAGCAAGACGGCTGTCAATCCCATCGATAGCGCGAAGCATGCCGGGCTGCGCTACGTCAGCGGCGAAGTTCCTGGAATCACGCGCCGGAAAAAGGGGCGCGGTTTTGCATACTTTGCGGCGGATGGCGGGCTCATCCGGCAGGATGCGACGCTTAAACGTATTCGCTCTCTAGTAATTCCTCCAGCCTGGACTCGCGTGTGGATCTGCCCGCAGGCGGAGGGTCATCTGCAGGCAGTGGGCCGTGATGCGAGAGGCCGGAAACAGTATCGCTATCATCCCCTGTACCGCGAGGTGCGCGATCAAGTGAAATTCGACCGCATGGTGTCCTTCGGGACCGCCCTGACGAAGATCCGGCGGCGGATTCGACGCGATTTGAAACTTCCGGGAATGCCCAAGCTCAAAATCCTGGCTGCGGTTTTGCGCCTGCTGGACGAAACTTGCGTCCGTGTGGGCAACGATGAATACACGCGCTCAAACGGGTCATATGGTTTGACGACACTGCACAATAAGCACGCTGCGATCCGAGGCGGCGAGTTGCATTTGCATTTTCGGGGCAAGAGCGGCCAAGCTCAGGATGTTACTCTCCACGATGATCAGTTGGCTCGCATCGTAAAGCGCTGCCAGGACCTGCCGGGCGGGGAGTTGTTTCAGTACCGGTCAGAGTCAGGAGAGCTACAGTCTATCGGATCGGGAGACGTCAACGATTATCTGCGGGAGATCACAGGGGAAGACATCACGGCCAAGGACTTCCGGACGTGGCATGGGACCGGCCACATGTTCAGGCAATTGAATCAGATTGGACCGGCCGAATCCGAAACAGAGGCCAAGAGGAATATCGTCGCTGCGATCAAAGCCACCGCAGCCAAACTTGGGAATCGTCCCGCCACGTGCCGGAAATACTATATTCATCCGGCGGTCATTGAGAGCTATCTCACGAAGCAGATGTTTCGACTGCGCCCTCCCGAGAGCGCTCCGCGAACTTCGCTCCATAGCGAAGAAGTGGCCGTACTTCATTTGCTAAAACAATTCGATTCGCCTCAACCCGCAGCGATGCGGCGGCCACGCTCCCGGGAAACGCGGGTTCGGGAAACTAAAGCCCGGACTTGGGCGCTCGCGAGCTAACTATTTTTTGATCATGATCCGTACGCTCGCGGGCTGGATCTCGATACGGTCGATGTTGAAATCCAGGTCGAACGGCTCGTTAATTTTGATGTCAGGGTAGCGCGGCTGGATGAAATGCTTGATCAGAAAATCGAGAATCGATCCGTCGATCGCCACGCCGGAAAGCTCCACGTGAGTGAGGAACACGGTACAGCGTCCGTTGGACGAATCGACACGAATGGCAACCCGAAGTGGCCGCTCCCCTTCGATCAGCCGAGCGATCAGAGGGTTGACACTGTTTTTTGATTTGCTGATTTTCGTGAGATCGACCAGCGCAGTGCCGTCGGCCGTGCCAGGACCGAGTTCGATATGCTCATTCCGAATCCCTTCGGGGAAGGCTTTGAGGGCTTTCTCGTGGATCCAGGCGTTGATCTCGCGGTTGCTCAGAGTCACTACTGCGCCACGCTTCAGCTTTTGATCCGAGATCGAGTCCAGCTTCTTCTGGGCGCTGTCGGCAAGCGGGTCGGCCGCTAACAATACCGAGGCGGTGAAGGCGAGCGACAACAGCCGGCGCACGACTCCAGTGTACACGGCTGTCAGAATCCCACAGCCTGCGGAACTCCATCGAGCAGTCGCAATGGAACCTGCGTCAATGCGCCAGTTCGTGGGCCCGGAAGCACGATGCCGCTCAGGTTCAGAGGATCGGCAGGCGCGATTTCAAGCCGTTCCCCGGTCTTGGCCGAACGGCGCAGATGCCGCAGCAGATCCAGCGCTTCCGGCCGGGCGAATTGCTCGCCGACGAACCCGCCGACGAACCGGCCGCCGCGAATCTCGCCTCGCGCTTCCATGCGCCGGTATACCTGCAATAGATCGCGCCAGGGGGGCGCCAGTGTTTCGCGCGACAACATATCGCGGAATACGACGCCCCACCGGTCTAGAAGTTGTCCCGCAAAGAATTCGGTCTCGGTCGCGACTTCCGAGCGATTCAGCAATGCCCAGCGTCCAGCGGCATGTCGAGGCCGTGCACTTCTTCCCCGCCCTTCTCCGCGCCGGCGCTTAGGATCGATCAGAGCACGGACATTTTCGAAGCCGTCGCCAGTGACCAGTCCCGCCGCGACCAGCTCCCAGAGTCCATCCTCGACCTCGCTGGCCAGGCGTCCGGTGGCGCGCACCAGTTCGTTGAAGAACGAGGCACCGTGCGATTCGAGCGCCGTGAGGACATCGCGCGCTGGGTGCGAGAGCAGGGGAACCTGATTAGAAGCGGGCGATAACAGGCGCTTGGCGTCGTCGCGAAGGAACAATGCAAGTGGCGCTACGCGAGTCGGCCGGACCCGGCGGCCGCCTTCCGTCTCGAGCGCCGGATGCGGCGAGAGCCTGCCCCACATGACTTCTCCCGATAGGCACAAGCGATCCAGTAGTTCCGGATCGTAGTTCGCGATGCGGCGCGGGAGCACATTCGATTCCCATGCCGCTGCCGAGATTTCATAACCCTGTAACTGGCGGAGCACCTGAAACAGTCCGTCTGCTCCGTGCAATTGCGTTCCCGGCGCGAGGTGCTGCCAGCGCCCCAGAAATCGCATGAAATCGGCGGAATTTACTGGCTCGATCTCTTTACGCAGACGCCCCAGCGTCATGCGATGAATGCGGGCCAGGACGCGGCGATGGCAGAACTCGTCTTCTTCCGATGCGAACCGGCCGCGTAGAAGCATCCCCTCCGATTCGAGTTTCGCAAGCGCGATATCGACGGCTTCCTGGGGCAGTGACAGCCGGACTGCCAGCGCCGCGGGCGTGATCGGACCGATCGAATCCGACCATCCTCGTAAAACCATCGCGGTTGCGGCTTCCTCAGGCAGGCTGCGTGCGATCTCCAAACGCTCGGTCGCGACCCACTGCCCGTTTAGAGTACAAGCCCGGCCGCCGCGCTCGAGCGTCTCATACCATTCGCGCCACGCCTCAATAGGAGGCAATATGATCAGCGTAAGCAGGGCGTCATGCAGCTCGTGCTCGTCCCGCACCACAGGCCAGGATTCTTCCGCGACTTGCGCGATCGCGGCCGGATCGAGCGTGCCCAGATTCTTCGCATCTTCCACCGACAAGCTTCGGCGCATTTGTACAGCACGCGTCCGGCGCTCCTCCAGCGGGGCATCGTCCAGAAACGCGTAGGGGTTGGCGTTCAGTAGTTCGTGGCTGAAGGGAGACGGCTCGCGCGTGTCGACGGCCACAGTTCGCAGCGTCCCTTCGCCCATTCTTTCGAGGATTTCTTTGAGCCCATCGAGATCCATCGCCTCGTGCAAGCAGTTGTCGATGGTCTCTTTCACTAGAGGATGATCGGGAATCCGAATTTCCCCAGTCAGGTTTTCGGCGCAGGCGACCTGATCGGGGAACACGCTGGCGAGCAAGTCGTCCGAGCGCATGCGCTGAATCGGTGGTGGAACCTTGCGCCCGCCAGAGAATCGTGGGATAGCCAAGGCGCGCGCCGCGTTCCATTTCCAGCGTGCGCCAAACATGGGCGCGTCAAACATTGCCTGCGTCAGGACGTTTTCGACGGTCGCCGGCTTTAGAAAACTGAACACCAGATCCAATGGGAAGGAATGCTGATCGCTCAAAGAAAGCACGATCCCGTTGTCCGTCGCAGCCGCCTGCAATTCGAAATTAAAGGTGCGGCAAAAGCGCTTGCGCAGAGCGAGCCCCCAGGCTTTGTTAATCCGAGCCCCGAACGGTGCGTGGATTACTAACTGCATTCCACCCGCTTCGTCGAAAAAGCGTTCGGCAACGACTGCGTTTTGAGTCGGCATCGCACCCAAAGCGCGGAACCCTGCCAGAACATATTCGACGGCTTGTTCAGCCCCGCGCCGATCGAGTCCGCATTCGCGCTCCAGCAGCTCGATCGCGTTGGCAGAGCGAGCGATATCTTCCCGCAGCGTCGAGATTTCCTGCGAAAGCTCGCGCGTGCGGCCGGGCGCTTCTCCCAGCCAGAACGGAATCGAGGGCGCTGCTCCGTGGGCATTTTCCACACGCACACGCCCAGGCTCCACGCGCCGGATTTTCCAGGACGTGGTTCCCAATAGAAACACGTCGCCCACCAGGCTCTCGACCGCGAAATCCTCGTCGAGCGATCCGATCACTGTGCTCTCAGGCTCGGCAATCACCTGATACTGGGCAGTGTCTGGAATCGCGCCACCACTGGTGATCGCCGCGAGGCGCGCTCCTCGGCGGCCGCGAACACGATGATTGACCTGATCGCGATGCAGGTAAGCCCCGCTGCGCCCGCGCGAATGCGCGATGCCTTCGCTGAGCATGCTGACCACTGCGTCGAAGCCGGCACGATCTAGATCGCGATATGGCGCCGCGCGCCGAACCCTAGCGAAGAGATCATCTTCGGCGAATTCCTCGCAGGCCGACATGGCGACGATCTGCTGCGCCAGGATATCGAGTGGGGCTTTCGGAATCTCCAGACGGTCGAGCCCGCCGCGACGGATCGCCCGTACCAGCGCCGCACACTCGATCAATTCATCGCGGGTGGTTGCGAACAATCGGCCTTTTGGCAGCGCGCCGACCCAGTGCCCCGCCCGGCCGACTCTTTGCAACGCCACCGCAATCGATCGCGGCGAACCGATCTGGCAAACCAGGTCCACCGTGCCGATATCGATTCCCAGTTCGAGGGAGGCGGTGGCCACTACCGCGCGAAGCTCCCCGTTCTTCAATCGCTGCTCGGCCTGAAGTCGCAAGGCGCGCGATAGGCTGCCGTGATGCGGGAGCACGGCGTTCTCGCCCAGGCGCTCCGCAAGATGATGGGCCACGCGTTCCGACAGGCGGCGCGTGTTGACAAATATCAGTGTCGTCCGATGTTCTTTGGCCAACGCGGCCAGGCGATCGTAAACCTCACCCCACATCTCGGTGCTGGCAACTGCGCCCAACTCATCGCGAGGAACTTCGACAGCCAGATCCAGGGCGCGGCGATGTCCAACTTGCACGATGTGAGCATGGTCGCTGAGGAATCGTGCGACGTCTTCGATGGGACTGACGGTCGCCGACAGACCAATTTTCTGTAGCGGCGCACCAGTGAGAGCTTCCAGCCGCGCGATTGAAAGCGCCAGATGCGACCCACGCTTATCATCGGCCACCGCGTGAATCTCATCGACGATCAGGGTCCGCACGGACGACAGCATTTTTCGCGGCCCTTCGGCGGTGAGGAGAATGTAGAGCGATTCCGGCGTCGTGACCAATATGTGCGGGGCTTCCTTACCCATACGCTGCCGTTCGGCCGCGGGCGTGTCTCCCGTCCGCACGGCTGTCCGGATCCGCCCGAGCACGATCCCCTGCTCAGCCGCCAGTTTCGCCACGCCAGCCAGTGGAATATCCAGGTTCTTATGGATGTCGTTACTCAGGGCCTTGAGCGGCGAGACGTATAGAATCTGAGTGCGGTTCGGAAGATCGCCGGCGCGTGCCTCGCGGACAAGCGAATCGATGGCGGTTAGAAATGCCGCCAGTGTCTTGCCCGAACCTGTGGGCGCGGAAATCAGCACATCGCGGCCGCCCTGGATCTGGGGCCATCCCAGCCGCTGCGGCTCGGTAACGGTGGCGAACTTCTGGGTGAACCACTCGCGAATAAGAGGATCGAACGCCGCTAGCGGATCTTTCTCGGCGGGCACACTACTATTATCGCAGGCGTCCTAAGCGGTCTTGCGTCACTTGCCAACCATATGCGGCATGTCCTTCTCATGCGCGCAGATCGCCTCGATCAGCTCCGTATCCGGGAGGAAATTGTAGGGAATCGTGATGCCCCAAGGCCTTGGTGTACGCCTTTGGGTCGTCAATCGTAACTCCGATTTCCATGTGCCCAAAGTCCTTGCGCCGGAAGCGTTCGGTTATGTGTAGAGCATCTGTGTGCGGATGCCCGCCATCGTCAAGCCAGGTTTCATCATTGAACCCGATGGTATCCACCACCAGCGTGTCTCCGTCCCATTTGCCGATCGAATAACCGAGCCAAGTCGGTTCGCGCTCATCCGGAAAGCCGCGGCCATCGGTGAAAATCTGCCGGTAATGATTGAAGGCTTCATACAGGACGGCGATTTCGCCAGTTGTCTGGATGAGCTTGAAGGGTATCGCCAGCGCCTCGTAATCCGGCAAACCGTGGGAGATGCAACGTTCCGACGGATGACCCTTGCCGTTTTGCTCCTGATGTTCCTTGTAAACCGCGGCGGCCCACGGTTGAATCGGAATTTCGATGCCGTCGGCGGCAATGTTGGCCAGATATTTCCCGCTGGAGGCAACCCAGATTCCCGACAAGTCCGGCTTCCCTTCCCGCGTGCGCGGCGTCGGAGCAGAAAGATTCGGCTTACCGTCTTTAGTGCGAGGGATCCCCGGCGTGGGGACGTGCACCCATTGCGCCGCGGCGGGGATCGCGATCAGCACCGATGACAGGAGAATGCGGTTTATCATGCGGCCTTACCTTTTCCTAGCGCTGCAATCACGCGGGTTGGTGTCAACGGAAATTCCTTCATCCTCACCCCGGTGGCGTCGAAAAATGCGTTGGCGATAGCCGCCGCAGTGGCCGCCATGACTTCTTCGCCGGCCCCCGTGGATTTCTGATCGAGCCGCTGCACCACAACAGCCGTCACCTCGGGGCATTCGTCGAACCGCAGGATCGGGTAGCTCGCCCAATCCAGGCTGGTGACGCCGGTCTGATCGAACTTCACTTCCTCCTTGAACATGCGGCTGGCGGTCTGCACCAACTGCCCCATGACCTGACTTTCGACGAAGCCGGGATTCACCACCTGGCCGGCATCGATTGCGCCGTAGAGATGTTTCGCCACGACACGGCCGGTTTCCTTGTTGACCTCGATCTCGGCGACTGCCGCACCGTAGGATGTGAGGTGCGTCCCGACGCCGATGCCTCGTCCCATCACGACATTAGCTTTCGACAAATTAGCCGTGGCCTTGCGAGGCGTCCACTTGGCGGCTTGCGCGACGGCGTTTAGCACCCCGAGCCAGCGCATGTCCGTCATGTTGCGCTGCCGAAATTCATAAGGATCGTGCGCGAGCAGGTAGGCGAGCTGATCGATGGCCTGCTCCGACGCAAATGCAAACGAAAGATCCAGCGGCGATCGCAGCCATCCTGCTTTGAGATAGGACGTGACCGGCAATTTGTGATTCACCAGCTTCAAATTCGGGATGTCATACATACCGCCGCAAGTCAACCGGTTGACACCTTGGACGCCGGTGCCCGCGCCCGGCCACTCCGTTGGAGGCGATCCACTCAACTGGGCGGATGTTTCGGTGTTAATCCAGCCATGCTGCCAGCCCTGATACTCATAAGCGACGATTTTGCCGTTGGCGTCGGCAGCAGCGCGCACCTCACCCACGTGCGCGGGCCCGAAGTTATCCCATCCGTGCTCATCCCACCGCATGAACTGCAATCGCACCGGCTTCCCGGCGAGTTGCGACAGGAACACGGCAGCCTGGGCGACGTCGTCGTAACAACTATGACCGTAAGTGCCCGACCCTTCGTAGTACTGCACACGAATTTTCTCGACCGGCATGTTCAGCAGACGCGATAGCCCGTTGCGCGTTCCATAAACATCCTGTGTCGAGCACATCACGAGTGCGGAATCCGCCTTCACGTCGGCCACTGCGCAGTTCGGCCCGAAGGGCGCGTGCGCGTGATAGGGACCCAGGCACGTCTGCGAAACGGTATGCGTCGCCCCACCCATCCCCGTGGCCACATTGCCGCGCTCGAGTACGATGCTGTCCTCGGTCTTGAAGGCGCGCATGTGTTCGTGCAATCCGGCATTCCCTGGAAGCGCGGGCGGCGTCTCCCAGACGACCTTCATCTGTTGCGCGGCGCGAATGGCGTCCCATTCGTTCTCCGCGACCACGCCCAGGAAATCGCCCTTGCGAACGATGCGCGCACCAGGAATCGCGCGAATGGAGGCTTCGTCGACGCTCACGATCTTCGCGCCGGCGCCATACATCCGCTGGCCGCGAGGACGCACCACACGGCCGTGCAGCATCCCGGGCACGCGCACATACTGCATATACGTGTACTGGGCACTGACCTTCGCAGGGGTATCGTTACGTGGGTATTTCGTTCCGACGATCTTGTAATCCGTAGTCGCCTTCACGGGCGCGGTTCCGGTGAACGTCACGTTGAAGGGCTTGTCGCCCACCAGCTCGCCATAGCTCACCATGCGATTCGAACCCGAAACGATGCCCTTCGACACCGTGAGCTGATCTTGTGGAGTACTCAGCTTCGCCGAGGCGAGTTTGAGAAGGGCAAGCCGCGCCTCCGCGGCGGCAGTACGCACCTGCGGACCGCCGCGATTGATCGACGCGCTGGAATACGTCCCTCCCTGGTTGGGCGTGACGTTGGTGTCGAGCCGGACCGTCTTGATCTGGCTCATGTCCAGATCGAGCTCCTCGGCCGCAATCTGCAGCAGCGCCGTGGACGCGCCCTGCCCCAGCTCGGCGAATCCTATATATACGGTGGCGGTATTATCGGCGTGGATCGCGAGCCAAGTGTCGACCTGCTTCGCATCCGGCGGACCAGGTTTGGTTCCACGCTCTTGAGCCACTAGCTTGTCGCGCAGGCTGAAGCCGACCACGAGCGCACCCCCAGCTTTCAAAAACTCACGGCGAATCATGCAACACCTCCTGCCATCGCCACTGACGCCCGTTGGATGGCCTTCATGATCCTTGGATACGTCCCGCACCTGCACAGATGCCCGTTCATCGCCGTGCGGATCTGAGCTTCTGTGGGTCGCGGCGTCTTCGAAAGGAGTTCGGAGCTCTTGATAATCATCCCGTTGAAGCAGTAGCCGCACTGCACCGCCTGCTCGTCGATCATGGCCTGCTGGACGGGATGGAGCGCCGGAGTCTTGGCTAATTTCTTCTGCGCCGCGTACCAGGCCGGCAGCCCTTCGAGAGTCGTTACCGATTTTGTCCCTACTGCGGATAGCGGAGTTACGCACGATCGCTTTTCGACGCCATTCACTAGCACGGAGCACGATCCGCACTGTGCCAAGCCGCAGCCAAATCGCGGTCCGTGGAGCTGCAGGTCGTTCATCAATACATAGAGAAGAGGTGTGTCTGGATCGGCATTGACGGTCCATTGCCGTTCGTTTACTCGGATCTGCATGGGGCGTTTCCTCCCGGCCTGGAGACAGCTTAACAGGTTGCCACCGCGCCACAGGTGCTCGAATTAGATAGAATCAACGCGAGCAAGTGGAAGGAGCCCGGAGCATGAACCTTCGTTGGTTGCGATACGGGGTGGCTGTCGCCGCCGGTACTTTTTTGGTTTTGGCCTTGGTTTTCGCGCAAGATCAAAAGACGCCGCCCTGGGCCTACGCGTTGAATCCGCCCGTAGCGCCAGGAGCCCCGGCTCCGGCCGCCCCACCAGCGGATACTTCGCAGAAGCACGTGCCTGGCAGCAATGTAGCTCTGACGCTCCCCCAGACGCGCGATTTATTCAATCCGCCGGACTGGTATCCGGACGATCACCCCACGATGCCCGAGGTCGTCATGCACGGCCGCCGTCCGGACGTCCGCGCGTGCGGATACTGCCACCTCCCCAATGGGCAAGGCCGCCCCGAAAATGCGAGTCTGGCGGGTCTTCCCGCTGGATATATCATGCAGCAAATGGCCGACTACAAGAACGGGCTGCGTAAGACCTCCGAATCGAAGATGGGGCCTCCGACCACGATGCTCGCTATCGGCAAAGCCGCCACTGATGCCGAGGTGAAGGCTGCGGCGGAATATTTCGCCAGCATCAAGCCGAAGCCCTGGATCAAGGTCATCGAAGCCAAGATGGTCCCCAAAACGCACGTCTCGGGATGGATGTTCGTCGAAACCGAAGGCGCCGAAAAAGGCATGGAGCCGATTGGCTCGCGCGTGATCGAGATGCCGGTAGACCTGGAACGAACCGAGCTCCGCGACTCAAAGTCCAGCTTCATCGCCTACGCGCCCGTGGGGAGCATTAAGAAAGGTGAAGCGCTTGTCACTACAGGCGGCGCCGGAAAAACAATAAAATGCGGCATCTGTCACGGCGCCGATCTGAAAGGCATCGGAAACGTGCCGTCGATCTCGGGCCGCTCGCCGAGCTATATCGCTCGCCAGCTCTATGACATCCAGCAAGGGAACCGGAATGGTCCCTATACCCAACTGATGAAGGAAGCCGTGGCGAAGCTTACGGTTGACGACATGGTGTCGATCACGGCTTATCTGGCATCTCGTAATCCGTAAGAATTAGGAGGTTCCGTGTTTATTCGCGTAGCTATTTTTCTTGTGATTTTAATCGCATCCACATCGGCACAAAGCTCCAAACAATGGACCCCGCCGCGCATCGCCGATGGGCAGCCGGATTTGCAGGGAGTCTGGACTAACGCCACTATTACGCCCTTCGAGCGCCCGGCGGAGCTCTCCAACAAAGCGTTCCTGACGGAAAAAGAAGCTGCTGAGCTCGAGAAGAAATCGGCCCAGAACAAGGTCGATCGCCCTCCAGCCGCGGGCGACGTCGGCAACTACAATCAGGTCTGGTTCGATTCGGGCACCAAGGTGGTTGGCACGCGCCAGACCTCACTGGTCGTCGATCCGCCTGACGGGAAAGTCCCCGTGAAGCCGGCGGCTGAAGCAAAACGCGACTACGACCTAGCGCACATCGGCGATTCCTACGAGCATATGAGCGTTTGGGACCGCTGCATCACTCGCGGCGTCCCCGGGCGGATGTTCCCCGCCGGCTACAACAACGCGTATCAGATCGTGCAGAGTCCTGGATACGTCACCATCATGTCGGAAATGATTCACGATGCGCGGGTGATCCCGATCGATGGCCGGCCGCACGCACCAGCCGAGGTCCGCAGCTGGGACGGCGATTCACGCGGACATTGGGATGGCAACACTCTGGTGGTCGATACCACCAATTTCAACGGCAAAGGCTGGATCGCGACCAGCGCCGCTACCGGACGAATCAAAGGCATCCCGGAGAGCGAGGCTCTGCACGTTGTCGAGAGGTTCACCCGTACCGACGCGGACACCATAAGGTACGAAGTCACGATCGACGATCCGAACGTGTACACCAAGTCTTGGAAAGTATCGATCCCGTTGACGCGCGACGCGGAATACGTGGTTTACGAATACGCCTGCCAGGAAGGAAATGCGGCCGTGGAGAATATCTTGCGCGGCGCCCGCGCCAAGGAGCAGGCCGCTCGATGAAGGACGCGGTTTCACGACGCACAGTAATGGCAGGCGCGCTGCTCGCGCCCGCGGCAACATTCGCGCAAAGCATTAACTCGAAAAAGATCTGGTCTAACGATTATTGGGCGCAAAAGGGCTCGGTGAAGCTCTACATGTTCCGGAAGCGAGCATCGCCACCATCAAGGCCGCCGAAAGCTGGCGAGAAACTGCGGCCAGTACTGCTGCTGATTCACGGCTCGTCGAATTCCAGCCGCTCGTCGTTCGACCTCGCGACGCCCGGCAAGGGCGAATACTCTGTGATGAACGTCTTCGCCGAACTCGGCTACGACGTGTGGACCATGGACCACGAAAACTACGGCCGCTCTAGCCAGACCCAGAGCAATTCCGACATCGCCAGCGGAGTCAAGGATATTCAAGCCGGGATGGAAGTGATCGCGCGCGAGACCGGCCAGCGAAAGGTCCACCTGTTTGGCGAATCGTCAGGAGGCCTGCGCGCCGGCGCCTACGCCATGGCCGAACCGAGTCGCGTGGATCGCCTGATCCTGGGAGCGTTCACCTATAAAGGTGACAATTCCCCGACTCTGACCGAGCGCGCGAAGAACCTGGACTACTACCGCACTCATAATCGACGCCTGCGCGATCGCGACATGATCCGCAGCATCTTTACGCGCGATAAACCCGGAACCACCGATCCGGCCATCGCCGAATTCCTCGCGGATGAAGAATTGAAGTTCGGCGACCAGGTTCCTACAGGCACCTATCTCGACATGACGGCGAATCTGCCGGTAGTGGATCCGAAACGAGTGACTGCGCCCGTGCTGCTGGTCCGCGGCGAGTTCGACGGCATCGCCACCATGAGCGATCTGACTGATTTCTTCTCGCAGCTTCCCAGCGGTGACCGTCAATTAGTTGTGCTGCCGGGACTAGCGCATTCCGTGGTGATGGGCCTGCATCGCCAGATGTTCTGGCACGCGATGCACGCTTTCCTCTCGATGCCGGTAACATCATAAGGTTGAAACAATGAAGACTTTGTCCTTTTGCTTGTTCCTGACTCTGGTGGGCTGTTCCACGACGAAAGAGGCGGCTTCGTCAGCTACCGTGTTCGAAGGTGCGCGGCTCATTACGGGCGACGGCAGCGCTCCCGTCGAAAACTCAGCGTTTGTAATCGAGAACGCCAAGATCACCGCTGTTGGACGCAAGGGGGACATTATGCCTCCTGCCGGTGCCGCGCGCGTCGATCTGACGGGTAAAACCGTAATGCCCGCCCTGGTCGATACTCACACCCATCTCGGATGGGCGATCATCAAGACCGGCCGTATTGACAAGGACACCTACTCCAAG
>JAICXC010000121.1 GCA_025980665.1 Bryobacteraceae bacterium | reverse complement strand
GACTTCCGGATGATTGTCTGTG
Organism: Bryobacteraceae bacterium; assembly: GCA_025980665.1. Taxonomy (GTDB): domain Bacteria; phylum Acidobacteriota; class Terriglobia; order Bryobacterales; family Bryobacteraceae; genus Palsa-187. The sequence goes on along the minus strand of JAICXC010000121.1, from coordinate 14,827 downwards.
ATCGAGTTGGCGATGGACTGCAGCAGCTTGGTTTTGCCGGTGCGCGGCTCCGCCACGATCAAGCCGCGCTGGCCCTTGCCGATAGGAGTCAGCAGGTCCATGACGCGTCCCGAGTAATTGTCCTTGATAGTTTCCATCTTCAACCGCGCCTGCGGATAGAGGGGCGTGAGATTGTCGAAGAAGATCTTGTTGCGCGCTTCCTCGGGCGGCTCGAAGTTAATCGCGTCCACCTTGATCAGCGCGAAGTATCGCTCGCCTTCCTTGGGCGGGCGGATCTGGCCGCTGACCGTATCGCCAGTACGAAGATCGAAACGGCGGATCTGCGAGGGCGAGACGTAGACGTCGTCAGGTCCGGGCAGATAGTTGTATTCGGGCGCGCGCAGGAATCCGAAACCGTCGGGCAGACACTCCAGCACGCCCTCGGAGAAGATCAGGCCGCTCTTCTCGGCCTGCACCTGCAGGATCTTGAAGATCAATTCCTGCTTGCGCAATCCCGCGAAGCCCTGAACGCCCAGATCCTTGGCGATATCGTTGAGCTTCTGGATGCTCATGTCCTTGAGCTCCACCAGGTCTAGCGCATTGCCGTTCTTGCCGATATTGCCCTGGGCGCGGCGCCGGTTGTCGAACATACGTCCGCTGGGCTGCTGAGGCGCCTCCGCCTTTTTTGGCTCGGCGGCGGGCTCCTCAGCGACTGCCACGGGGGCCCCGTCTGCCGGCGGCGCCGGGTCGGCTTCCGGCTTGGAGTCGGCGAACGGCTTGGACTCTGCGCTAGGCTTGGATTCGGCCGGAGCCTTGTCCTTGTCGGCTGCTGCCATCTTATCTTTGTCGGCGGCCTTGGCCTTACCTCGTCCGCCCTCGGGCTTGCCTTCCGGCTTGGCGGCTTCCTGGGCTGGGGCGTCTTGACCCGGAGTTACTGCATCGTCTTTGTTTTCGAAATCGCTTGCCAAATTTCCCTCACTCCCCGGCCGGTAATGGCCGAGCATTCGAGCAACTCCCCGGTGTAGTCCTTCCGGATCGAGCTCTGGCTTTGATGCCTTTCTTTCTGAGTCTTGAGTTTGTCAATTTTGGTAACAACTACTAAGAAGGGGCGATTGTGGAACTCGAGCCAGTCCCGCAACTCGACATCCTTCTCCATCCATCCGCGCCTGGCATCCAGCAGAATCACCGTCAGCTTCAGCGCGCTTCGTCCGAGCATGTACTGCTCGATCAGATCCTTCCACTGCTTCCGGACGTCCTGGGGGACCTTTGCGAATCCATATCCTGGCAGATCGACGAAACGAAATCCATCGTCAACCTGATAGAAGTTGATCAACTGCGTCCGGCCGGGCCAGGAACTGGTTTTTGCCAGTCCGTCGACCCCCACCAGCGCATTCAGCAGGCTGGATTTGCCGACATTACTGCGGCCCAGAAAAGCGATTTCCGGGTCCGTCTCCGGAGGAAACTGCTCCGGTCTGGCTGCACTTATTATAAACCGGGCGGCCATAGGAAGAGAGGCCGGTCAAGGAGCAACCGCCCCTAGTGCGTTACTTTGTCTTCCCTGGATCGCTCCACGATCTCGGCGGCAGTCAATAGCCCCGTCATGGGGGCCATCTCGATTTCCTTTTCGAGAGCCAGCTTCAGCACCTGGTCCATTGAGGATACGAAGTGCATCTTCATTTCCTTGCGGATGATATCCGGAAGGTCCGGCAGATCCTTTTCGTTATCGGCGGGCAGCACAACCTCGCGAATACCGTGGCGGTGAGCAGCCAGTAGCTTTTCCTTCAACCCGCCAATGGGCAGAACGCGGCCGCGTACCGTGATTTCACCGGTCATAGCGATATCGGCGCGAACCGGAATGCTGGTCAGCGCGCTGGTGATGCTGGTCGCGATGGTGATTCCCGCCGAAGGACCATCTTTGGGGATTGCGCCCTCGGGAACATGCAAGTGAATATCGATGTGCCGGTAGAAATCGCGCGGCAATCCAAAGTGATGGGCGCGCGACCGTACGTAACTCATTGCTGCTTGAGCGGACTCTTGCATCACGTCGCCCAGCTTTCCCGTAGTGGTCAGCTTGCCGCGGCCTTCCATGATCGCGGCTTCCGTGCCGAGAATGGATCCGCCCACCTCGGTCCAAGCCAGACCCAGAGTGGCTCCGATCTCGTTCTTTTTCTCTTTTTCCTGTTCGCGATACTTCTGAGGGCCTAGCAGTTCGTTCACCTTCAAAGCGGTGACGACGGTCTTGGGATGTTCCTTCTTCTTCGGATCGGTCTGAGAATCCACGAACGACCGCGCGACCTTGCGGCAGACATTGCCGATCTCGCGTTCCAGGTTGCGGACGCCCGCCTCGCGCGTGTAATGCTGGACCAGTTCCTGAACCCCATCGTCGGCGAAGACCAGCTGGTCATCGTTCGCCATGCCGGTTTCCTTGCGTTGCTTGGGAACAAGGAAGCGCTTGGCGATCTCCATCTTTTCGAGTTCGGTGTAACCCGAAAGCCGGATCACTTCCATGCGATCCTGCAAAGCCGGCGGAATGGTGTGCATTACGTTGGCCGTGGCAATGAAGAATACCTGGCTCAGATCGTACTCGACGTCCAGGTAATGATCCATGAACATGTAGTTCTGCTCGGGATCGAGCACTTCGAGCAGCGCGGCCGACGGGTCGCCGCGGAAGTCGGTCGACATCTTGTCGATTTCGTCCAGCATGAATACTGGGTTGCGAACGCCGGCTTTTTTCATCATCTGGAGAACCTGGCCGGGCAAAGCGCCGATATACGTGCGCCGGTGGCCGCGGATCTCAGCTTCATCGCGCACGCCGCCCAGCGACAGGCGGACGAACTTGCGCCCGGTGGCTTTAGCGATGGACATTCCCAGCGAGGTCTTACCCACGCCTGGAGCGCCGACAAAGCACAGAATGGATCCCTTGGGATCTTTGACCAGGCGTCGAACTGCCAGGAATTCGAGGATGCGCTCTTTAATCTTCTCGAGGCCGTAATGATCGCCTTCGAGAACTTTCTGCGCGAACGGCAGATCGCGTATTTCCTTGGAGCGTTTCTTCCATGGCACCGCGAGGAGCCAGTCGAGATAGTTGCGGGAAACGGTAGACTCGGCCGACATGGGCGGCATCTGCTCCAGGCGCTTCAGCTCGGCCATGGCCTTCTCCAAGGCGTCCTTGGTCATGCCTGCGGATTCGATCTTTTTCTTTAGTTCATCGAATTCGCTCTTCTCGCCCCGGCCCAGTTCCTTTTGGATGGCCTTGATCTTCTCGTTGAGGTAGTATTCCTTCTGCGCCTTCTCCATCTGGCGCTTCACGCGGCCCTGGATGGTGCGGTCGACATTGAGCTTCTCGATCTCGATGTCGAGCATCTCCGCGACGCGCGTCAGGCGGTCGATGGGATCGAAGATTTCGAGCAGCTCCTGTTTTTCCTCGATAGAAAGCTGAAGATTCGCGCCGACTGTATCGCCGAGCTTACCCGGATCGTCCGTGCGCACCGCGGCGACCATGTTGTCGTAGTTGACGTTCTGGCTGATCTTGACGTATTGCTCGAACAGGTTCGTTACGCGCGAGATCAGCGCATCCAACTGCGGGCCGGATTCAATACGATAGCTGAACGTCCGAACGGTGGCGCGAAAATAGCCGTCTTCTTCACTGACGCTGACCACCTTCCCGCGCTCGACGCCTTCGACAAGAACTTTGATGTTGCCATCGGATTGACGCAGGCTTTGAACGATATTGGCGACTGTGCCAACCGAGAAAATCTCATCCGGACGAGGCTCGTCCACGCTGGCATCGTGCTGCGTAGCCAGGAAGATCTTACGATCTCCCGCCAATGCTTCTTCAAGCGCACGAACGCTCGATTCGCGGCCGACCACGAACGGCGTCATCATGTGCGGAAAGATCACGACGTCCCGGATGGGCATCATCGGGAGCCGACGTGAGTCTGATTTTTCTTTGGAAGTGATCATCCTGCCTTTTCCAACAGAGCCATGTTAATCTTCTGCGTCATGACCATTTCTTTGGTCACCAGGAACTCGCGAACCTTTTTATACGACGGCAAGTAGTACATCAGGTCGAGCATCAGATCCTCCAGGATCATCCGCAACCCGCGCGCCCCTACTTTGCGTTCCATCGCCAGTTGCGCGATGGCCTCCAGGGCGTCGTCGCTGAACTTCAGCCGCACGTTTTCGAACTCGAACAGCTTCTGATACTGCTTTATGATCGCGTTCTTGGGCTTGGTCAGAATCTGAACCAGCGCATCTTTACTCAAATCTTCGAGCACGGCGACTACCGGGAGCCGCCCGATGAACTCGGGAATGAACCCGCCTTTAATTAGGTCGACCGGCTGGACCTGTTCCAACATAGTTACGTCACGGCGGCCGGAGCTGCCCGTGCGCCGGGCGGACGACGCTGTGGCCGTAGTATCTTCCCCGCTGTTGGTGAAACCGATGGTCCGGGTCCCCACGCGCCGAGCAATGGTCTTTTCCAGACCAATGAAGGCTCCTCCGCAGATGAAGAGGATGTTGGTCGTGTCCACCGGCGTGAACTCCTGGTGCGGATGCTTGCGGCCGCCCTGCGGCGGAACGTTGGCGACGGTTCCCTCCAGGATCTTCAGGAGAGCCTGCTGTACCCCTTCGCCGGAAACGTCGCGAGTAATCGATGGGTTTTCGTCCTTGCGCCCGATCTTGTCGATCTCGTCAATATAGATGATGCCTTGCTGGCAGCGCTGGACATCCCAATCGGCATTCTGGAGCAGCCGCAGGATGATGTTCTCGACGTCTTCGCCCACGTAACCGGCTTCGGTTAAGGTGGTGGCGTCGACAATGGCAAAGGGCACATCCAGGATCCGGGCCAGGGTCTGGGCCAGCAGGGTCTTGCCCGTTCCAGTTGGTCCGATGAGCAGGATGTTAGATTTCGATAGCTCCACTTCTCCTGTTCGCTGCTTATTCATCTGGATGCGCTTGTAGTGATTGTAGACAGCTACCGCCAGCTTCTTCTTGGTAGCGTCCTGACCGATCACGTACTGATCCAGATATTCCTTTAATTCCAATGGCTTGGGTAACTTATGGGGCGCACCATACTGCTGCTCATTGCGGTCGTCCTCAAGGATCGAGTTACAGACGGCAATGCACTCATCGCAGATGTAGGCGCGTGGGTAATCCGAGGGGGAGGAGATCAGTTTACCAACAACATCCTGGCTTTTATGACAGAAAGAACAACGGAGGGAATCGTCGGAGCCGGCACGCTTCACGGGATCTCCTGCACCAAAGGGATTGAAGTCTCGTACGCTCCCAGTATACCTGACTTTCCGGGTCGGGCACGGCAGCCACCCCAACTTTGTCGAGTGCGACCGTGGAATGGCGCACCCGAGTCTGAGCCGGAACACCCAAAGTCCACTAAGCTCCCACGTTAAACGGCAGTAAGTATAAGCATCACTTCGGCTTAACCCAGGGGACCTGCTGGCTGTCTGCTTGCCTTCGCTAAGGACGAGCCCCAGCGGAGTTCAAGGAGAAGCAAAATGACGTGGTCGACAAGCAAGTGTGCGGCGGGTTTGATGGCTCGGCCACTGTGGCGAGCAGGCTGTTTGGTGATTTCGCTGCTTGCTGTAGCGGCGATTTCGGCGGGACAGCCGGGCATTGAGACTCACGTTTATCCGCTGCCCCATGCAGAACTCTCCCCTCATGCCTGGAACTTCACAGAAGGGCCCGACGGTGCGATGTGGTTTACAGAGTCTAAACCCTGCACCAAGAGCCCGTGCCCTAATCATGAGGAAATTGGGCGGATCACGCACGACGGGGTGATAACCGAATATGAGCTACCGTCCAGCTCTTCGCCCCTAGGCAATGGACCTATCGGAATTGCGACGGGATCGGATGGCGCCATCTGGTTCACGGAACTCCGCGGGAACAAGATCGGCCGTATCACTAAGGCGGGCGTGCTCACGGAGTATCCTTTGCCATTGCCAGCCAATCCGTACGGGATCGCGGCCGGCTCAGATGGCGCGCTGTGGTTTACAGAACCGAACCCAGGGGCACAAGCTATTGGCCGGATTACCACAGCTGGAGTCGTGACCATCTATCCGTTGGGGGACGCCGACCCCGTCTTTATCGTGGCGGGCCCCGACGGTGCCCTCTGGTTCACCGAGGGCAATTTCAACCGTATCGGGCGCATCAGCACTCTAGGTCAGATCACGCGGTACCCAGTTCCTACTGGATGTACGCCTGAGGGGATCGCAACAGGGCCGGATGGGGCACTATGGTTCACATGCCTCGTCACTAGCCTCATCGGGCGTATTACCACCGGCGGAACTGTGACTACATACACCATGCCAACTGCTAATAGCCGGCCCGTCTCCATTATCGGTGGGCCGGACGGCGCCCTATGGTTCACGGAACAGAAGGGACTTGGCCGCATTACCATCAGCGGAGTGTTTACAGAATATCCTACAGGATTCGCCGCCAGCGCCATCGCCGCCGGGTTAGGTGAGCTCTGGACCAATGCGCCGGCCGCCTCCATCACTCAGATTATCCTTGGTGACACCACGCCGCCAGTGATCACGCCGCACATCAGTGGAACCCTGGGCAGCAACGGTTGGTACCGAAGCAACGTAACGCTGAGCTGGGATATCACCGATGCCGAATCCGGAATTGCTTCTTCCTCCGGCTGCGGCACTACCACGCTCGCCGCTGATACGCCGGGTGTCACTTTGACGTGTTCGGCGACCAACGGCGCAGGATTGTCGGCGTTGAAAGCCATCACCATCAAGATCGATCAAACGCCGCCGGTGATATCCGGCATGCCGGGACTTGGCTGCTCGATCTGGCCGCCCGACCACAGAATGATTCCTGTCGCCACGGTCACGGCTGCCGATGCGATGTCCGGCATCGCTGCTGGATCTTTTAAGGTCACCGGAACCAGCAACGAACCGCCAAGCGGACCGCAAATCTCAATCGTGCAAAGCGCAGGCGCGTATACTGTAGCCCTCCTGGCCGAACGGTCCAGCGATGGAACAGGCCGGATCTACACTCTCCGAGCCGTCGCCAGTGATCAGGCGGGTAACACGACCACGATTAACGCAACCTGTACTGTGCCCCACGATCAGAGAAACTGAGCGGTGCCCCGCGTTTGCCCCCGGCTAGCCTGCGCGGGGCACTGCCCGGCTTACAATCAGAACCATATGGTCAGGCTGCTCCGCCGAAGCGCGGGGATCGTGCTGGCTGCTGTCTTGTGCTCCTGGAGTGTCGCGGCACAGGCGCCGCGGCAGATCACGACGCCCAAACAAGCCCTGGGGTTCAACGTCGGCGACGATTACCAGGTCGCCAACTACACCCAGCTCGAAAAGTATTGGAAGAAGCTGGCGGCGGAATCGGACCGGATGAAGCTGGTGGACATTGGGACCACAGCCGAGGGCCGGCGGCAGTATATGGCGATCGTCAGCTCGCCTGAAAACCTTCGGAATCTGGACCGCTATAAGGATATAGCCCGTAGACTGGCCCTCGCAGAGGGCCTCACAGAAGATCAGGCGCACGCACTCGCTCGCGAAGGCAAAGCTGTGGTTTGGATCGATGGAGGCCTGCATGCGAGTGAGACCGTCGGCTCGCAGCAACTGATGGAAATGGTCTACCAGATGGTGAGCCGCAACGATCCGGAAACCATGCGGCTGCTGGACGACACGATCCAGCTCTACGTGCAGGCTAATCCCGACGGCCAGGAGTTGGTCGCCAACTGGTACATGCGCGAGGCCGATCCGGCCAAGCGCAGCTTGAACGGACTGCCGCGCCTCTATAACAAGTACATCGGCCACGACGACAATCGCGATTTCTTCCTGTCAGCCATGCCCGAGACCACCAACATGAACAGGCAGCTGTTCCTGGAGTGGTTTCCGCAGATCGTCTACAACCATCACCAGACCGGTCCCGCTGGCGCGGTGGTGTTCATACCGCCCTTTCGCGATCCATTCAACTACAACTTGGATCCGCTGATCCCGCTGGGCATTGAAATGGTCGGGTCGGCCATGCACAGCCGCCTGGTCGAGGAAGGCAAAGGCGGATCGGCCATGCGCAGCGGCTCGACTTATTCGAGCTGGTGGAACGGAGGCCTGCGCACCATTTCATACTTCCACAATATGATCGGAATCCTGACGGAGATCGTCGGCAACCCTACACCCATCGATATTCCTCTGGTTCCCGACCGGCAATTGCCCCAAGGCGACGAGCCTCTACCGATCGCGCCGCAGCACTGGCACTATCGCCAGTCGATTGACTACGACGTCAGCCAGAACCGGGCGGTGCTGGACTACGCGTCGCGTTATCGCGAGACGCTGCTGTTCAATATTTTCAGGATGGGGAAGAACTCGATCGAGAAAGGCAGCCAGGATAGCTGGACGGTCACGCCTAAGAGGATCGAGGCGCTGCGGACTGTCGCGGCGCGCCAGTCTACATCTTCAGGCGGCAATATTGCCCCGACGCTGTACAACACGGTACTGCACGATCCGCAATATCGCGACCCGCGCGGCTACATCATTCCCGCGAATCAGGACGATTTTCCCACGGCCGTCGAGTTCGTAAACGCGCTGCTGAAAACGGGGATCACGGTGCTTCGGTCGACCGCGGAATTTCAGGCGGCGGGCAAGAAATATCCGGCTGGTTCCTTTGTCGTTAAGACCGCTCAGGCGTTTCGGCCGCATGTCCTCGATATGTTCGAGCCGCAGGATCACCCCAACGACTTTCGGTATCCCGGCGGACCGCCGATTCCGCCTTACGACATCGCGGGCTGGACGCTAGCGCTGCAAATGGGGATTAAGTTCGACCGGATTCTCGAAGACTTTGATGGGCCACTTGCGAAGGTCAACGGTCTGGTTAATCCTCCCGCTGAACGGATCCATGGACCTGTCAATCCTGCCGGTTACCTGATCAGCCACCGCATCAACAATTCATTCACGCTGATGAATCGCCTGCTGATGGCAGGGCGCGAGGTGTACTGGTTGAAACGCGACGGAACCATCTGGGTCCCAGCCAGTTCTGCTTCGCGCGCGATTCTGGAGAAAGGCGCTGCCGAACTCGGTGTGCCCGTCGAGGCGTCGGCAGAAGCACCCAGTTCCAACATGGTCAAACTCAAGCCCCTGCGCATCGGCCTGTACGATCAGTACGGCGGCCTGACTCCCTCGGGCTGGACTCGCTGGCTATTCGAACAGTTCGAATTTCCGTTCGAGGTGGTGTATCCGCAGACGCTAGATGCGGGCAATCTGAAAAGCCGATTTGACGTGCTCGTGCTTACTGACGGCGCATTCCGCAAGGGCGTGGGCGGGGGATCGCAACCGTCGCCATCCAGTATTCCTGCGGAATACAGAGCGCGGCTGGGACGAATCACCGAAGATAAGACCGTTCCTCAGTTGAAGAAATTTGTCGAGGCCGGAGGATCGCTGGTCACCATCGGCAGTTCGACTGCCTTGGCACCGTTGCTCGGTGTGCAGGTGACCAATCCACTCGCGGGACTCTCGCGCGAGCAATTCTATGTGCCGGGATCGCTAATGCATGTGTCAGTGGATACGACGAATCCCTTAGCTTATGGCATGAAGCCGGACGCCCTCGTGTTCTTCGATAATAGTCCAGTCTTCAAGCTGGATGGCGATGTTCAGAAAGTCGCGTGGTTCGCCAGTCGGGAAACGCTCGCTAGCGGCTGGGCTTGGGGACAAGAACATCTGGAAGAATCAACTGCGGTGGCCGAGGCGAAGGTTGGGGCAGGAAGAGTGGTGCTACTCGGGCCCGAGGTCGCTTTCCGCGGGCAGTCGCACGGGACGTTCAAGTTGTTGTTTAACGCGCTGTATTAGGTGCGTTCAAAAAGGGGACAGACGATATTTTGCCCCATAAAATGTCGTCTGTCCCCTTTTTGAAACGTCACTTCGTCAACATCTTGAACGCGTGACGCCAATCGTTGCGCAGGAAACCCGGCAGCGTCCAAAGAATGCAGAGCGGCTCGATCGCGCGCGAGGCCGCGATGTCTCCACAGTCAAAAGGCTCCCATCCGAATTGCACGCAGATCCCGGAGACCACGCTTTTGGCATCGGGATTGTTTCCGCATAGAAACATGGTGGGCGTGCCTTGCTCGAATTTCGGATTGATCATGAGCGCGCTGCCTACGCTATTGAACGCTTTCACTACATGCGCGTTGGGAAGCAGGGCTTGCACCTTCTCGCCCAGCGATTCGTTGGGTCCGGTGGCGAACTTGAGGATTCCGTTCACCGGCTTGTCGTCCGCGAGGGGATTCGTCGCATCAATCAAGATCTTTCCAGTGAAATGATCCGGACCAGCCTGCTCGAGTACTTCGTCCACTACACGCCCCATCACCGCCAGGACGATAATTTCGCCGAAGGCCGCTGTTTCGCCGAAGGTTCCTGCCTTCGCCGCCGGATTCGCAGCCAACCAGACCGGCACCTCACCTCGCGCCGGGTCGCGCGTACCGAGCATCGCTTCGTATCCATGTTTGAGAAACCCCTCAGCTAGCGTTCGCCCGACGATTCCCGATCCGAGGACTCCGATTCTCTGCGCCATGCTCTTTAAGTATGCCAGCTGGAACGTCTGATAGCGCGGACCAACCCGATGTGTAACTCTGAAGGGCAGGCCCTTTGACACGACTTGTTCAGATTATCCACCCGGACTATGGACGCCGCGTCGCCCTGGTGAATGGCGACGCACTCCATCTTCTGTCCACGTACCGGACGGTGTACGATTTCGCAACCGCAGCGATTGACACCGGCCAGAAACTGCGGGATCTTCTGAGCACCGACCTGTCCGGCATCGTTCTGGATTATCACGAGGTCTACGCGCTACGGAGTGCGTGGCGTTTTCTCCCTAGCTTCGATCATCCCGCGCACACCGCGTGCTGTCTAGTTTCGGGATGTGCGAACGCCCCCGGCGCCAATAATGGCGCTGCTCCCGCCGCCCCGCCGTGGTTCACAAAAGGCAATGGCATGCACTTGCGTGCGCATGGCGAGCCGCTGATGATTCCAAGCTTCGCGGCCGGTGGCGCCGAGGAAGCGGAATTAGCCGCGGTTTACCTAATCGGTCCGGACGGCGTTCCGCGACGCGTCGGACTGACTCCCGGTAACGAATTCGCGGATCCCGTCATGCCGGTGCAGGACGCGCGATTACTCTCGCGGGCTAAGCTGCGGAACTGCTCCATCGGACCCGAGTTGGCGCTAGATGCGGAATTCCAGGACGTCGCCGGATTGGTAGCCATAGAGCGAAGTGGAGCACCGATTTGGTCTAAAGAAATCCGAACGGGCGAGAAACACACCGCGTTCCGGTTGGAGCAGATCGAGCAGCATCATTTTGAGTTTGAGCCGCACCGGATCCCGGGCGACGTGCATATCCATTTTTTGGGCGGTAGCGTTTCCAGTTACGGAGACGGAGTGGTTCTGAACCAAGGCGATGAGGTCGCGATTCAGTCGGAAGGTTTCGGGCGCCCGCTGCGGAATAAGATCGAACGGGAACCGGCGGCCAGGCACTCCGCGGAATCTTTATAATAGGCGCGTGAAGCTTTGGGCCTTAATCGCCGTCCCGCTCGGCTTACTTGGCGTGTTCACCGCCGCTCTCGCGTGGCAGCAGCCGTGGCGGGAATATCCTGGGCAGGACAACATCGCGATTCCTCCCGATTTCCAGGAGAAGACAGAATGGGCCTTCGCCCGGCTGATGTATCCGCCTTATCCTGGCGCGATTCATGGCCGAGGTCCGCGAGGGTTCAGAGGAGCGGGGGACTGGAGAAATGGCAGATCCAGTTGGACCACCGATTACACGGCGGCGGATCGACACGTAGCCGTCGCCCTGCGGCGGCTGACGCGCATTCATGTCCGCTCGGTCGAGCAACCTGTAAATCTGGATGACGGGGACGACGTGTTCAACTACCCGTGGCTCTATGCGGTGGAAGTCGGACACTGGCAGCTCACCGACAGCCAGGTCAAGCAGATGCGCGATTTCCTAGATCGCGGCGGATTCTTCATGTGCGACGATTTTCACGGCACCGAGGAGTGGGACGTATTCCTGCAGACCATGCAGCGCGTGTTTCCCGACCGCGAGATCGTGGACATTCCGGATAAGGACGCCATCTTCCATACGATCTACGATTTGGATGGCCGGTATCAGGTTCCTGGCGCCCAGTATCTAAGGAGCGGCGTGACTTATGAGTATGACGGGTACAATCCACGCTGGCGCGGCATCTACGATGACAAAGGGCGGCTGGTGGTAGCGATTTGCCACAACATGGACCTGGGAGACGCGTGGGAGTATGCCGACGATCCGCGCTACGACGAGAAGTTCGCCGCCTTGGCCTTCCGCATCGTGTCAAACTACGTCGTTTATTCGATGTCGCATTGACGTTCCTTAAGGAACCTGGCCTGCCGCGTGCACGTCTACAGGGCAAAGGTGTGCGTTATGACTAAAACCTGGCTCATGTTGGGAATCTTGACGGCCGGCGCCGTATCCCTTTTGGCGGAGGACAAGACCGCGCAGGCTGATGCGTGGAAGAAGCCTGTCCCGGAATGGACCGTGGATGACGCCCACCAGATCATGACCGACTCGCCTTGGGTCAAGACCACCACGCCCACGATGGAGGGTCGCGCAAATGATAGTCAGCGTCGAGGGAGTAACGGAGGGGGAGGCCGGCGAAGTGGCGGAATCGGAATCGGCGGAGTTGGAATAGGGATACCCGGAATCGGGGGGATCGGACGTCCGGGCGGCGGATATCCTGGCGGAGGAGGTTATCCAGGCGGAGGCAGTACTCGAGGCAACCCCGGCGGCGGATATCCCGACGATGGCAGCAGGACGGATCCCGTGACGCCGCCTATGTTAACGCTTCGCTGGGAGAGCGCACTACCCGTGCGCGCGGCCGAACTGAGAGGCCGCGATGTAGACGCGCCGACTGTGGATGAGAACCATTACGCCATCGCTGTAATCGGCGTGCCACGCAACATGCTGAAGGCCGATACCCGTGCGATGGAGAGCGATCTGAAGAAGCAGGCGATTCTCAAGCGCGACGGCAAAAAAGACTTTAAGCCGTCGAGTGTGGAGATTCTGCAGCGCGACGATGGACCCGTCATCGTCTTTTTCTTTTCAAAATCGACAGAGATATCGACGTCCGACCGGCGCGTGGAATTCGATGCCCAGATCGGGCGCTTAAAATTCGGCGAGACGTTCTACACCGAGGATATGGTCTACGACGGCAAGCTGGCGCTGTAAGCGCCAGCCCGCGATCGTCTGAAATCAGGCAGCCAGGTCGTAGCGATCCAGGTTCATCACCTTGTTCCACGCCGCCACGAAGTCCTTCACGAACGTCTCCTTCGAATCGTCACATGCATAGACTTCCGCGAGGGCTCGGAGCTGAGAGTTCGAACCGAAGACGAGATCGGCGACGGTGCCTCAGCAACCCGCCGCTATCGTCGGTGAATGGTCCGGCCATAACCGCTTTGTTGGCCTTTCTAAGACCCATCAGGTATTCGCGGTGCGGAGGCTGGAACTGGGCGATTTTGCTCTTATCCGGCGTGTGTTCTATAACGGCGGCGAATTTCATAGGACGTCCGGCATCCTCACCGCACCGCTCGTGGCGGGATTATTGCGCGCGCAGGACTGATGCCGGGTCGACTTTGGTTGCCCTTCGCGAAGGGATGTAGGCGGCGGCCAACGCGGCTATTGAGAGGATTGCGACTACAGCTATTAGCGTCACGGGATCGCCGGATTTTACGCCAAACAGCAGGCTGGAGTACAGGCGGCCTACCGCGATTGCGATCGGTATGCCGAGCGCGACTCCAGTCAGCACCAGACGCATACTCTGTCTGATGACCATTCTCCGCACATCGCCGACTCTTGCCCCGAGTGCGATACGAATGCCGATCTCACGCGTACGCTGGGCGACACCGCACGCCATCACTCCATAAACTCCCATCGCGGCCAGCAATAATGCGGCGGCCGCAAAGATGCTGAAGATCGACATCATACTGCGGGGTTGGCTCAGCGAATCGTCGAGCGCGTCATTTAAGGGGCGCATTTGCGCGACGGCTTGATCCGGGTCGATCGCCTGCACTTCATGGCGGACGGCCGATAGGGGTGCAGTCGAGCGAATCAGAAGCCGCGCAGTGCCCCGGGGAGCTTGTGCGAGAGGCAGGTAAAATTCCTCGCTTGCGCCGGCGCTTTGCAGGGACAAACGGACATCGCCGGTGACGCCGACAATTTCCCAAGCGCTACTGGAAACAGTCACGTGTTTGCCGACGGGATCTTGGTCGGGAAAGAAGCGGCGCGCGAAACTGTGGTTGACGAGCATCACCTTAGACGACGAGGTCGAATCGTGTTCCGTAAAGTCTCGGCCGGCAAGCAGAGGGATGCCCATGAGGCTCAAATAATCCGGGCTGATGCTGCGGCCGCGGCTACTCGCTTGTGGCTCGCTCCTGGGAATCACCGTATCTACCCCAACATCGCCGGGCTGCATCACGTCGACGCGCGAGGCGATCGCGGCGGAGCAGACGCCGGGCAGGGCGCGGACGCGTCGCAGGGTTTCGTCGTAAAACGCGGCTCGCTCCGGGAAGTTCTCATAACGGTGCGGATTCAGAATCAGCCATAGTATCGAGACCTGGTCCGATCGAATCCCGGTCGCCATGCCGCGCATCCGAAGAAAGCTTTGCATCAGCAAGCCGGCCGAGACCAGCAGAACCAAGGAGAGCGCGATTTCGGCGGTCACGAGAATGTTTTGAGGATGGACACGCGGGCGGCGGATGTCCTTTCGAAGGGCTGCAATCGAGGGCACCAGGCCGAAGCCCAATCCGACGATGACGGAAACGACCAAAGTGAATGCGACTACTGTGGCGTC
>JAICXC010000160.1 GCA_025980665.1 Bryobacteraceae bacterium | reverse complement strand
GCAGAGCCTGCAGGACGACTAGCCTGAGAACATCCTTAACGCTCGCTCCCAGTGCCATCCGGATACCGATTTCTTTCGTGCGTTCCGCGACCGTATACGCCATTACTCCGTAAATTCCAATGGCCGCGAGTCCGGCCGCGACCGCGCCGAAAATGCTCAGCAGCATTACATAGAGGCGAACATACTGCACTTGCTGGTCAAGATAATCTTCCACCGTGCGGATGCTGGCCACCGGTTTATTGTGATCGACTTCGGCCACAGCCTGGCGTAAGCTGGTCGATAGGCCCAAGGGATTGCCGCTGGCTCGCAGAATAAAATACATCCCGGCGCGTGTGGAATAACCCGCTCCCATCCAGCGCGGCGTTTGCTGAAGGTAAGGCACGTAAACCGTGGGTCCAATCTGGCGCTGCTGGCGGTTCATGCGAATATCGCCGACCACGCCGACGATCTCGCGCAGCGGCTCGTCCGGCACGTAGTCCATCCTGACAAACTTACCGATTGGCGTTTCGTTCGGCCAGTAACGCTTGGCCATCGTCTGATTGATGATGATTACGGAGGGAGCGGCGGCTGTGTCGCGATCATTGAAGTCGCGCCCGCTCACAATGGGGGTTCGTAACGTTGCGAAATAGTTGGGAGTGATTGCGATGTAAGCGGCGGTTTGTCCGGGCTGGCCGTTGTCGCTCGGGGGCGGAGCCGGACGTCCTTCGATCAGGAAACCCATATTCAATGCTCCGGCGAGTGGCGGCGTGCTGGCACCGGCGGCCGACTGAACACCGGACAGTCCTTGAACTCGTTCGTACACTCGCTGAAACGTCAGCGTAGTTACCGGCATGACATCCCACAATCCGGCGTTTCTGTAGCGGCCGTACGCTTTGATCGCTTCATCCCTCGAAAAGCGGAAGTCGAAGGTAAGCAGGCCCTTGGGATCCGCGCCCAGAGGATTGTTCTGAATACGCAGGAAGCTGTTGATCATCAACCCAGCACCGATTAATAAGATCAGCGCCATGGCGATCTGGACCGTCACCAGAAGGCTGCGCAAATACTGGCGGGCAACTCCATCGGTGCCGCTGCGGCCGGCTTCCTTGAGCGAGCCAACCAGGTCTGGATTCGACGCCTGAATCGCCGGGACGATTCCGAACAACACGGCCGTTAAAATCGCCACCACCACCGTGAATCCGAGGACAGGAAGGTCGAGCGACAGCTCATTGAGCCTGGGAAAGCCGGGCGGAGCGGTGGCTACGAAAAGGCGTAAACCTCCCCAGGCGAGAACAATACCCAATAGCGCGCCAATCAAGGAAAGCGGCACGCTCTCGGTGATGAGTTGCCGGATAATGCGCCATCGGCCCGCCCCAATCGCGGTGCGAATCGCGATCTCGGTCCTCCGCGAAGCCGCTCGTGCGAGCAATAAGCCGGCCACATTCGCACAGCCGATCAATAACACGATGGCGACCGCCCCTTGAAGCAGAAGAAGCGGAGATCGCAAACCTCCATACAGGGATTCAGTCATGGTTTGCACCACGACGCCCAGCTTTTTATTGCGGTCAGGATCTGAGATCGCTAACTGCGCCGCCAAAGTGTCCATCTCCGCTTGTGCCTGCTTTAGAGGAACCCCGGGCTTCAGGCGCGCGACGACACCCATGTTGTATTGCGTGCTCTGCACCTCGGTGTGAGTCCAATTGAGCGGAGTCCAAAAGTCAGCCTGGTCTTCCCACACGTAGAAATTCGGCGGCATGACGCCTATGACTGTTTTGACCACTCCGTCGACCCGCAGGGTGGCCCCGATCACGCCAGGATCGCTATTGAAGTGCCGTTTCCAAAAGCGAGTACTGATCAGCAATACTGGCGCGCCATTGTCGACTTGATTTTCATCCTCGGCTAGAACGCGTCCCAGCACCGGCTTGACTCCCAGGGCCTGAAACATGGAAGGCGTATAGTTTTCGCAATCCACTCTCTCCGGAGGTTGCCCATGCTCATCCGCGCCGATGTTACAAACCTGGCCGCGAAGGCCTCCCATCGCCTCGAAGGACTGAGCTTTGTCTCGAAACGCAATATAGTTGGGGGCCATGACGCCGTTTAGCTGATCCTTCGCATCGAGCGGCGCCGACCAAATCATCACCAGCCGGCTGGCATCCGGATAGGGAAGGGGGCGGAGCAGGGTGGTGTTGATGAGACTGAAGATAACCGTATTCGCGCCTATGCCCAGAGCCAGCGATAGAGCCGCCACCACCGTAAAGCCGGGCTTCTTGAGCAGCATGCGGAAGCCGTAGACTACGTCCTGCCACAGGGTTTTCATGAACGTCACCGCCTCAGCAATCGGTTTAGAACCGGATTTAGGGTTTAGACGTAGAATCCTCGGTTTAGTTCCTTAACAAAGGCGCGGCAAAGCGGATGGATTATTCGTCAGATTGCAGAGGTTGCTCACCCTATCGACGATCCGGGCCAGAAAATCCGTCCGCTGTTACGGAAATCCGACCGCGACCGGGCGTTTGCGGAACCGATGCGATGACTGACAGGAAATCCGTTTCAAATCCACAAAGTTAGTGGTATGAGATGCCCGGGCTGTCGGAAAGGAATCAAATTCGCTCGAACACGTCGAGGCTGGGTTGGTAACCGAGAGCGAATCGTTGCTCTCCGACGCTATGGGCTGATCGATAGTGATATCCGCCCACCCGTCAATTCGACTGCGAAAGCACTACTCGTCGAATCCGTTCGACCATGTGAGACAGATCAGATTGCCGGCAGCGATGCTAAAAAAGCGCTGCCACGAGCTCAGCCTCGAATACCAACGCAAGCACTCCGGTGGTGTTCGGGATCATCCTGAATACCGCTCGGATTCATCCGCGATTTAGCGTTCGGCTTCACCGGAATCCCCCACTTCGCAACGCACCCTACTCACTTCAGTGGTTTCGACGGGCGTTCTCCCGGTCTTCTCTTTCCTTTTCTTTCCAACCTTCACTGGCTTTGCGAACCCCCTGGTGAAGTTCGCGTGCAGCCCTTGCAGCGGCCTTCTCAGCGTGCTTCGCTATTTCATGAGCGGCTTCACCAGCCTTGAACGCTACCGAATCTCGATCCTTCAGCTCTCGCTCGCGCTGGACGTCCCGGTTTGTTTTGCCAGAGTCAGAACAAGCAGTCATCCCGATGGCGGCAACTATCATTAACAAATTCGCTCGGGATCTCATATTCAATCCGTAATCGCCGCTTGCACTCTCTTTTCGCGCAATGGGGCGCGATTCGTTCTATCGTGGCCCCGACTCCTGCATTATGTGATGGTCTTCGTTACGCCCTCGATTCAGCTACCGGAACTTATAGGAACCCAAAGGTATAGTCCTACGTGGATCGCGTAGGTGAGGTCCGGAGGAGTCTATTCTGTCGTAGGGAGTATCGCATCCGCCAATTTGCCCGGGGCAATCGCCCTTAAACTTCTGTCATGGCGAATGGGTTGGGTTGTCGATCAACGCACTGTTCATTCTCTACGTCCATCGAACTCGCTACCGATAATAGTACCTAACGGTCACTTCCCAGAAGCCGAGGTTTCGCCTGCCTCACTCAATCCGAGCTTTGTACGAGTGGCGCCTCATACCGCAAATCGCTCCTTGATCGGGATAAACTAACCTGAATTACACCTCTTATGCCGGTTTTCGTAGGCGACAAGCTCAGTCACCAGGAAATCCTCGCACCGCTCGGCGCGGGCGGAATGGGCGAAGTGTATCGCGCACGGGACGCTAAACTGGATCGCGACCTCGCCATCACCATCTAGCGCTGGTCCGTTGAGCTAGACCATGGCTCGACCGCGATAAGTGGAGGCGCACGGTTTGATCCGTGAAACAGACGGTACTGAGGCAGGGGCACCTGCGATGGGCGTCAACTGCCTGACGTTATTTGTACTGCGGCGAGAAGGTCCAGGTCCAGCCGTTGTTCGCGGTGAGAATGTCCATGCCCGATGGCGTAGGCAGACGCACACCTCGCCCCGGAGCAACCACGGAAAACGACCCTCGGGTTACGAGAGTAAAGCCTCCCACGCTGAGCGTCGCACTCGGAGCGAGCTGCGTAAGGATGCTACCGGGCACGGTGAACGAGCCGGCCGAGGTGTTCTGGATACAACTAAATGCGAAGCCGCTTGCACTGCCGCTCTGGCTGACGACAATGCTGCCCCCGGCAATTGTGACCACGGTAGACGAATCGCCGCCAGTCCAGTGGACCGTAACACCGCTGGCCCGGTCGATTACTTTGAAATCGTCGGGGTTGGTGACCACGAAGTCCGGCACCGTGTCCAGCGCCCCCGAGAACGAACCAATGTCGGCGCCGCCCGGGCCGCTAAAAGTGTAGTGGCCGGGGGCGAGATAGGTATTCGGAACGTTCGCCGCGCGGTACGAGAATCCGATGCTCTGACTGCCCTGCCGCACAGCCGCTTGCGTGCCGTTCGGACCGTTAACAGTAATCTGCGGACCCGCGTCCAGGCCGACGGTGGTCAAATTCGGAAACGGATTATTGAGTGCGGTGATATCGTAAACCGCGCAGGTTCCAGGCGACGGCGCGAGGTTGGGATAACCGAGCGGTAGTTCTCCACGCAGGGCTTTGCCGAGATCGGCGCCGCTGGTGCGGCTGAAATGGGCATTGACTCCGTCTCCTTTCGTGATCGTCGTGGTAGGGGTTACGCCGTTCGCGCCGATGTTATCGACAGTAAAGTATATAGTGCTTCTCCCAAGATCGATGGAACCTGAGACATAGTTTCCGCGCGAAATCCAGCTGTCGATTTCCTGTTGCGTAGGAAGTATCGAACCGCCGCCCCCAGTTTGCCCACCGCTGCCACCACCACCGTTATCGCCGCTACTGCCAGTCGTAATGACAGGCGTACCCGTTTCGAAGAATACTGGTGCGGAGGTGACCGCCCCGCTCGGGTTCGCTCTCAGCGCGATGATCGAAATCGTACCCGAAGAAACGTAAAACTCCGCCAGTCCGCTCTTGCCGCCGGTATCCGAAAATTGCTGTGGCATCAGAAATGTGACCTGCCCTTGTGAAGGCAGATTCGGCGCGATACCGGTGGTTGTGCCATCCGACGTCCGGAAGTTGACCGAGACGCTTTCAGGGGATGGGTTCGGGTTCACTAGGGCAAGAGCCATAATCAAGTTCGATGAGTTGTCAAATGGCACGAGAATCCGGCTTGACGCTGAGACCGCGGGCGCGGTCGAATCTTGCGCAGGACCCCCTCCCTGCCGCGATGTGAAGATCGCATAGCCGGTGACACGTGGATCGGCTGCCAGTTCCGCCCAGCCCTGAGAGAGAGCCGTCGCGTTACCGGGCGTGCGTAAGAAAATCGAGGAACCCGCCGGGATGTTGGATCCCAATGCCGAGGTGTCTTGAAAGGGTGGATTCCAGGTTGTCGTTACGCCGGCCCCGTTCGGCGTGGCCTGCTTAAAATTCAGGGTGAACGGCAGGTCGCCTGTCGTGGTGTTGGTAAGGACAATCGTGGTCGCCCAGCCTGCGCCATCGGCAACCTGCGGGATCACCTGGGTCTGAGACGAGGAGTTTTGCACATTAGTCGGTGCCCCAATGATCGGACTTCCGCTCTGCACGTACACCGGCGCGGCGGTGAAAGCGCTTCCGTTCGCGCGCAGGGCGATGATTGAAATCGTTCCAGGAGCGGCGACGTAGAATTCAGCCAATCCGCTCTTTCCCGCGGTTCCCGGAAATAGCTGTGCCATGAGGAACGTCGTCTGTCCTTTTGCGGGCAGGGTTGGCAGAGTGCCCGATAGTGTGCCGTCAGAGGTTCGAATATTGACCTGAACAATCTCGGCGGCATTATTCGGATTTGCCATGGCGAAAGCAGAGACCAATCCGGAGGTGTTGTCAAACGGCACCAGGATGCGGCTGGACGCGGAAACCGCCGGTGCGGTGCCGTCCTGAGCCGTTCCGGTCGCTCGCGAGGTGAAGATCGCGTAGCCCGTTACTCCGGTGGCGGCATCAAGTTGCCCCCAACCCTGAGTAAGCGTGGCCGCAGTGCCCGGGGTGTGCAGAAAAAGGGCAGAACCGGCAGGCAGGCTGATGCTCGATAAAGACACACTCTCGTTAAACGGTGGCGTCCAGGGCGTGGTCGCGCTGTCTACCGTATCCATGTTGAAACTTAGAGCTGCCGACTGAGTGGCGGAAGTCTTGTTGACGAGCACGATGGTCGTCGACCAGCCGGCGCCATCGGCGACCTGCGGGATGATCTGACTATCGGCGAACGCAGGGAGCAGTCCGAGGATGAAGAAAGACACAGCTAAATTCGGCACGGATCGACTTGTCATTGGGTTCCTCCTAAACTGCACGCATCCCCGAGTTTATCCCAAATGGCTTGGTGGTTATATTTCTGCAGCGGCCAGTTGGAGCGGCGAGACTACACTGGGCCCCGCCTACCTTAGTTTCGCCTTCTACGAGCCGAACGCGACTCTCAGTTACCGTGTTCGCTACAGAACGAATGCGATGTCGTGTTGGAACCGCAAGGCTATCTCCGTCCGGATTGTCGGCCACTCGTACATTTTGGCTCGAAACGTCAGATGGGAAGTTTCGCGGTACCTAGCTGCTTGCCGAGAAGCTTCATAATGCTCGATAACGGTCTTATCCCAGACCGCGCTTCTACAGTCCCGCCACCCATATAACTTCCGGATACGCCGTCATCCAGGATCTATCTGAACCCGCTGCGGACAACAATCTTAATCGGAGATCAACAAGCAACATCAAGAAGTCTAAAGTGAGTACTGGTAAGTTCAGGACCTCGTTAGTTCGATTACCCGGTGTATACTGAGCCCTTATTCAGTCCTACAATTCTTTAGATGCTTTGGAGGAGGAGTACACATGTGCAGATACTCGGTCAGCCTGGCGATAATCTGTCTCCTGGCCATGGCTTCGGCTACGATGGGCAAGGAAGCTGAGGACTCCGGCGATTCTACTGTCGGCAAGAAACCCTTCGGACAGCACCAAACTGACTCTGGGAGCAGCAGTCCTCAGATTTTGTGGCATGGAGGGCCGGTCCTTGGAACCACAGGGTCAGTCACGCTGTACGTGATCTACTACGGCAGCAACTGGCCATCGACTACCCAGACCCTCATTAATGCGTTCCTGGGCGGACTGAGCGGAACTCCCCAATTCAACGTGAACAAGACGTATTGCGAAAAGAACACTCCGGCTTGCTCGGGAAACGACTGGCCCTTCGAGGGGTTGCTTGACTATAGCGTCGATGCGGTGCACGTATTCCACGATGCCGCGGTACAGGGGAATACAGTGAACAGTTCCGCTATATCCAAGATCCTGCAGTACGCGCTTGTGACAGCCCCTGGCCATCTGCCTTTGGATTCCAACGGGATCTACATGCTGATTACAGATCCGACCATCAACGTACCGGGTTTCGGGACCAGCTTCTGCGCCTATCACACGCGTTCTAGTGTCGCAGGCATTGACATTAAATGGGCGCTGATCCCGGAGCCGGGTTCTAAAGGCGCCTCATGCGACGGGAACTTCGCGAATGGGCAGACCGTCACGCCCAACGGCGACGCTGGCGCTGACGAAATGGTCGATTCCATCATGCATGAGCTTTCCGAGACTGTGACGGATCCCGACCTGAACGCCTGGTACACTTCCAACGGTGCTGAGAATGGCGACCTCTGCAACTACAACTATGGATCCTGGGCGTCACTACCAGTGGCGTTCAACGGCGCGAAGTTTAACGCTGAATGGGGCGGCAAACACTGGCTTATCCAGATGATCTGGAAGAACATGGCCACCCCAGGATGCGCCGCGAAGTAACATCGGCTTGTCCTCGACCGGCAATGCATTGGAAACGTGTTCGCCGGATAGGTCGTGTATTTGGCGACTATTCGGAAGTTATTTTTTGGCTTGTAGATTTCGCTGCCCGATCTCTACCGATAATGCTGCACAACGTCACGGCGACGTGGACCCTGGTCCTCCTTATCGATAGGCCAAATATCAATTCTCTTTCTGAGGCTCCATGCCCCATTTTATGCCGGCCCAAACGCGCTCATGCAAGAAATAGGCGACGGTGGTGTAGAGGTTGCTAACAATCATAAATGCCGCCGCCGTCATCACCTTGCCCGTTAGCAAGTAGATCACCAGAAAATCGAGGCAGACGATGATGCCGCGATAAGTCATGGCTTTGACAATGGAGCGCCTTCTGCTTGCACGATTCGGCATGATCACCTCTCGTTTCGGTCCCCGCCATCTCCAGTATCCGTCCCTCGATCTCAGTCACTTTGCGCTCCGGTGAGAGGGCAGACCGGCGGAAGCGAGCCGCGGGAGAGGAGCCAGAGCGGTGTCGGCGGTTGTCCAGATCGTTCAGCAGGTCGCGCGCGAGAATGCCTTCAACCGTCCCCTGGGTGCCGACCGGCACGAACACCGGCGTCTCGACATCGCCATGAGCGGTGTGGACGATGCCGGCGGGCGCCCCTGTTTCGGGACAGGTCGACTGTAGCTCGAAGCGAAACACTTCACGATTG
>JAICXC010000001.1 GCA_025980665.1 Bryobacteraceae bacterium | reverse complement strand
ACACGATTTCTTCCTATTGGGTTAACTTTGCCGTAAATGGCGATCCCAATGGAAACAATCTGCCCAAATGGTCCCCATTCGATGACAAGAAGAATACTAGAATGGTTCTCGGCGATGTGGTTGAGCCCGGTCCAGGGTTGATCCGGGCGCAAGTGGAATTCTTCCAGGCCTGGTACAACCAGCAGACCACGCGATAGACTTTTTAGCGAGGAGGAAATATGGTCGCCATCCGCGCGTTTCTTGGTGTTTGCCTGGCCGCAGGCCTCTTATTCTCTTTCTCTGTTCAAAGGGCTTCCGCCGAGGTTTACCCGCTCATCGTAAAGGGCAAAGTAACGATGCCTGACGGATCGCCTCCGCCATTTACCGTCGGCATCGAGCGGGTCTGCAGCGATCTCCAGGGGTCCGCCCCGGGACCCATCACCGACAAGAAGGGCGAGTACACATGGCGGATGGATGTGGATCCTTTGCGAACCCGCGCATGTTTTATCCGCGCCACGCACACCGGGTATACTTCCACCACTGTCGATGTCTCGGGGCTGGACGGATCTACCCACACGACCACTACACTGGACACGCTGGTGATTACCAACGGCCGCACTGTCGATCCCTACGCGATCATCAGCAACGATTCGAATATGCCATCACGCGCGAGCGCTCCCTGGAAGGCGGCTATGAAGGCGCTGGACAACAGAAATGACGCGGAGGCCGCTACGCAGATGCAGGCGGCGGTCGCGGCCGCTCCTAAGTTTGCGATCGGCTGGCACGCCCTGGGCGTGGTCGAGGAGAAGCAGCTACAAAAGCTGTCTGAAGCCCGAGACGCCTACGAGCATGCCATCCAGGCCGATCCCAAAATGCTGGCCCCTTACCTGGCGCTGGCGCGCCTTTGTATTAAGACTAAGGACTGGCAATGCGCGGCGAAGAACGTGGATGCCTTGATCAAACTCGACACGAAGAAGACGGTTACGGAGGTTTATCTGCATCAGGCCGTCGCGCGTTACGGGCTTAAGGATTTGGACGGCGCGGCGGCTAGCGCGCAACAGGCCATCCAACTCAAGTTTGCTCGGGCGGAATACGTTCTCGGCCGGATTCTCGAGGCAAAAGGCGATGCCGCAGGCGCGCGCGAGCACATCTCGAAATATCTTGAAATGGACAAGAACACACCTGATGCGGACGTAATCCGGGCGCATCTTCAGAACATCGGGAAGCCGGAGGCTTCAGCATTGGAGGCAGATCTGGAGGTTCTCTAAACCTGCATTCCCCAGCGGCGAACGGTGCGGTTCTCGATGGTCTTGAAGATCAGATTCTCGACTAACAGGCCGAACAGGACCACGGTCAGCAAGCCGGCGAAAACGTCGGCGATCAAAAGCTGATTCTTGCGCTCAAAAATAAACCAGCCCAGGCCGCCCGATCCGGAACTGACGCCGAATACGAGTTCCGCGGCGATCAGCGTCCGCCAAGCGAACGCCCAGCCGACTTTGAGACCCGTCAGAATACTGGGGAACGCGCCCGGAATCAGAATACGCGCGATGTATCCGGTCCTCGAAAGGCCGTAATTTTGTCCTACCATCTTCCAGGTGGGGCTCACCGATCGAAAGCCTGCGAAGGTGTTGAGAGCGACGGCCCACAATACCGCATGGATCAGCACGAAGATCACGCTTCCCGCACCTAGCCCGAACCACACCAGCGCCAGAGGTAGCAGCGCGATTGACGGCAGAGGATTGAACATGGCGGTCAGCGTTTCCAGAAGATCCGCCCCGATGCGCGTTCCGGTGGCGAAGGCTGTCAGAAGTGCTGCGATCACCAGGCCCGCGATGTATCCTTTGAGCAGCATCGAAATTGTGTAGACAGCCGCCTGCGGCAATGCGCCTGACGCGATCGACGCGAAGAGGGCGCCAACGGTTGCCGAAAATGTCGGGACAAGCAGCGGGTTGCCCAGCCATCTAGCATACAATTCCCATACGGCTGCCAGTATCACCAGGAGCGCTGACTTCCGGAAGGCTCCGTTGTCGTACAGCTTTTCCCAGGCGCTCAACGGCTTTTCGACGACATCCAATCGGGCGGTCGAGACTTCGTGGAATATCTCGGGACGTTCCAGCATGATCAACGGTTCCTTGTCCCCTCCTCGCTGAACAGAATCTCGTGTATGCGAGCCGCGTCGGCGCTCGAGCTGTTTAACTCGGCTCGCACTTGACCGGGATGCGAACTCATCAATAAGATGCGGTTGCCGACGCGAATCGCCTCGGGAATCGAATGAGTCACGAATAGCACCGTGAACTTGGTTTCATCCCAGAGCTGCAGCAACTCTTCCTGCATCTTGGTACGTGTCAGTGCATCCAGCGCGGCGAACGGTTCGTCCATCAATAGGATCTGAGGTTCCATGGCCATCGCGCGGGCGATCGCCACACGCTGCTTCATCCCGCCCGAAAGCGTGTGAGGATAACTCAAAGCGAACTCGGTCAGATTCACTTTGGCGATGTAGTGCGTGGCGCGCTCCTCGGCCTGAGGCCGCGGCAGCTTCCCGCTGGCAGTCAACGCAAATACGATGTTCTCCTTGACGGTTTTCCAGGGCAGAAGCTGATCGAATTCCTGGAACACGAACACGCGATCTGGTCCGGGACCCATCACCTCGGCACTATTCAGCCGAATACGTCCCTCGGTGGGCTGGATATAACCGCCGACAGCTTTCAGTAGCGTCGATTTGCCGCATCCGGATGGCCCCAGCACTACGAATCGATCCGACCGGTAGAGTTGAAAGCTGACTCGGTAGGTCGCGGTAACCAGATAGTCTTTGGTTCGGTAGCGCAGCGTCACGCCTTCTACCGAAAGAAGCGGCGCTGTTTCCATCAGCTTCCCGGAACACCATGGATCTCGGAAAAAAACAAATCTTTCCAGGAACCGGGACGGTTCCTGATGGAACCCGAGGCAGCCATGAACTCGGCATACTTCATGACATGTTCCGGCGTAGTCGTGAACTTGATGTGCGGATCGTTCAGGACTTCGACGATTTCCTCCCGTGTCAAACCTCCGCCCTCGGAAGTCACCAGAAGATCCGCAGCCATGTTCTTATCGGCGACGATCATGCGATTGGCCTCCTCCAGCGCCTTCAGCACGGCGGCGAAGATCTGCGGATTCTCCTGGCGGAACTTGCTGGTAGTGGAGATCATCGTGAACGTCGTGGATCCGCCCATGACGTCGTCGGAATTGAGGATAGTGCGGATGCGTGGATCTTTTCGCTCGCGCTGGTGAAACGGGGGCGAGCTGAAGTGCGCCGTGATACCAGCCGATCCCGATAGCAATGCGACCACCGCATCAGAATGCGCCATCGAGACAGTGAACTTGTCGAACCGTGTCGCCTGAGCCGGACCGTACTTCTGTTGCGCATACATCTGCATGATGATCGCAGGGATCGATACCTTGATGGAGGTTACGGCGATTTTGTCCTGATCCGTAATGTCGTCCAGCTTTTTAAGATGCTGGACGTTGGTGTTCAGGTACATCGGCATCGACGTCATCGCGGCGACTCCTTCCACATTAGCCGAGCCGCGGGTCTTGTCCCACAAAGTTAGAAACGCCGGCGGACCCGCGGAAATAAAATCGGCTGATGAGGATAGGAGCGCATCGTTCATCGCTGCCGGACCGCCTAGATCCATCCAGCGAACCTTAACATCGGCATACTTCTCGATCAGGTGGTACTTTTCCATCACCAGTAGTGGAAGGAATCCGACACCGCCCGCGCCTTTGGGAATCCGGACTTCGTGCTTGCTCGCGCCGCCTCCGCAGGCAGTCAAGAATACGAATGCCAGAGTCATGGCCAGCCGCATAGCTACTTTCCGGCCGGAACGGCCGCTCGAATCAATTCCGCAACGTCGTCCAGCTCATCGATCTTCCAGCTCAGCCCGATAGCCTTCTCCACTTGTTCCGCCGGCAGCGCCGCGACCGCTTGATCGCGAAATTTAGCCTCCAGTTGCTTGTCGGTCATCGGACGATGGATATTCCCCAGCGACTGCTCGACGAAACGGGTGAGTTTTGCTCCCGTCGTCAGTTCGACCTCGATGCGCGCCTGATCTTCCGTGATCGACGGATCACCTACGGCAGATACTAGTTCGCGTACGCGCTTAATCTGCGGATCGTTCACGGCCGCATCCGTATATTCCTGAATTCCTGCCTTACCGCGCACCAGTCCGATCGCCGCTCCGTGGTACACCGAAAACTTGCCTTGCAGCCCCTTCGTGATGCCCTGCTGATTACAAAGATCCATCACCAAGGGCGCGACACGCAGGCGAACCGCCGCGATTTGATCCGGAGCAAGCCGATGTTGATCGTGAATCTGGATACAGCCATCGATGGTCGGATGGTTCACGATGCCGCAAGGGAATGGCTTGTAAGTATTTGCGCGGAGACCGAAATCTTCGCCCAGCCGGGTGGTGATCTTCAAAAGATCGTATTTGGCGGCCTGGACCGCCGCGAAGCCTCGGGGACCTTCGAGTCCATGCTCGCCGGCGGTGAAGCCGGCTTGTGCCAGCAGCGCTGCAGCATATCCGTTCTGCGCGGCCCGCCCCGGGTGAAACGCTTTGGCCATCGACCCGAACATCTCGCGCAAACCTGCAGCCTGCGTAGCCGCCAGTCCGATCGCCCAAATCATCTCGCGACTTTCCAGGTTCAGTAGCTTACCGATCGCAGCCGCAGCGCCGAAGACTCCGGCTGTCCCTGTGATGTGCCAGCCAACATCGTAATGCGCCGGGTATACTGCGTTGCCGATACGTGATTCGGCCTCGAACCCCAGAATGAAGGCTTCCATGAAATCGCGCCCCGATACTGGATTCGCACTGGCATAGGCGAACAGCGCGGACGCTACCGGCGATGTGGGATGGATGTAATTCTTCGGCGTGGTGTCGTCGAAATCGTAGACGTGCGAGCCGATCCCGTTCATCAGGGAGGCGTGCAGCGGGTCCATGCGTTCGGTGCGTCCTAGAATGCTCGCCGTGGGCTTGCCGGAGTACGGTCCCAGAGCCTGGATGGCGCGATCCACCGCCGTATCGACACTGCCTCCCAGCGCGCATCCGACGTAGTTGACGATGGCCCGGCGCGCTTCATGGCGCACGTCCTCGGGGACGCTTTCAATTCGGCCAGTAACTACGTACGAGGCTAGAGTTTGCGTTTCAAACATTGGTATTGGGATTGAGACTCCCAGGTTGAATAATTGTACAGTAGTGCGGTGAGCCTGCCTCTATCCAGCGAACTCGCCGCATGGGCATCGCGCGTTCGATTCGAAGATTTGCCCGCCGATGTCGTCGAAGCCACCAAGCTGCGTGTAATGGACGTGATGGGGCTGTCGCTTGCTGGCGCGGAAACGCCTTTCGGAAAGTCTACGCGGGATGCGATTGCCGCGATGTCTCCCGTCGGCCCGTGCCGCATCCTTGGTTTCGGCGATCGTGTCGGCCTGACGTCGGCCGCGTTGGCGAACGGCGCGCTTTCGCAGGCCCTGGAATACGACGATACGCATAACGAGTCGATTGTCCACATGAGTAGCCCGGCGGTGGCGGCGGCACTGGCGCTTTCTGAATTTACGGCGGTGACCGGGCGCGACCTGATTACAGCCATCGCGCTGGGCAACGAGATCTCCTGCCGCGTGGGCAGCGTATCTTCCGGCGAGCTCCACAAGCGCGGCTTCCACCCTACAGGCTTATTCGCCACGTTCGGATCAGCGTATCTGGCGGCAAAGCTCCTTGCGCTGGATGAGGAGGGCATGGCGCGCGCAGCAGGTATCGCCGGCAGCTTCGCCTCCGGCTTGCTCGAATGCTGGGTCGATGGGACGCAGACCAAGTTTCTCCATCCCGGTTGGGCGGCGCAAAGCGGGATCACCGCCGCGATGCTTGCGCGGTCGGGCGTCACTGGTCCCGCACAGGTATTTGAGGGCCGCTGGGGCTTGTTCACGAGCCACGTGCAGGATGCGAACGCTCACCGCGATTTCGCGCGCATCAATGCGAACTTGGGTGCACACTGGGAAAGCCGCAACTCGTCTTTCAAGCCATTTCCGGCCGCGCACGTGATTCATCCTTATCTCAGCGCAGCGATACGGCTGCGCGATAAGCATGCGATTCAGCCCGCTGAAATCGAGAGCGTGGATTGTCCGGTGACCGGGTTCATCGTGTCGATCGTATGCGAGCCGATCGCGGAGAAACACGCGCCTGCATCCGATTCGCATGGCCGTGTGAGCCTCCAGTACAGCGTCGCCGAGGCGCTATTCTTCGGCGAGCTTGGAAAGCGCGCTTACAGCGATGAGAGCCGTCGGAATTCGGCGATTTTGGAACTGGCTCGTAAAGTGCGCTATCACGTCGATCCGGAATATCCGGGTCCGGGGCGCTTCAAGGGAGGCGTGAAAGTCACCTTAAAAGACGGCCGCCAGTTCACGGAGGTCGAAGAGTACAATCGCGGCTCCGTCGAGAATCCCATGAGCTATCAGGAACTGCGCGCCAAGTTTGAGGAAAACGCCAGCGGATTTCTGTCGAGCGAAGCGCGTTCCCGAGTAGCCGAAGCGATCCAGCGCCTGGAGCTGGTCCCGGATGCGAGTGTCTTGGTGCAACTCGCGACATAATATATAGGCAATGAGATACCGGATCGCTCTCCTGCTAATCGCTATGTTGCCGTGCATAGGCCAGAGTGTCGCGTCCAAATGCCCCAACCTGAGCTCTGTCACCGGGCTCCCGAACCCGACCACAGTTATCAGTTCGTCTACACTGAACGCGCCTCGCGCCGCGCAAGGCAACACGCCAGCTTTGCCCGAGCATTGCGAGGTCCAGGGCCGCATGAACGACCGCACTGGCGTGAACTCACAACATTACGCCATCCGGTTCCACCTGCGTCTGCCGACGGAGTGGAACGGGAAATTCTTCTTTGAAGGTGGCGGCGGATCGAATGGCAATCTCGGCAACGCACTTGGCAACCTGCAAGGACAGCAGCGGACCAATGCTCTTGCTATTGGATTCGCCGTGGTCTCGACGGATTCCGGGCACGACAACGCCGTCAACAACGATCCCAACCGCAACGGTACGGTGACGTTTGGATTCGATCCGCAAGCCCGCCGCGACTTCGGATACAACTCTTACGATCAGGTCACGCAGGCAGCCAAAGCGATCATCAAGGCCTACTACGGCCGCGCGCCCGAGCGTTCCTACTACGTCGGATGCTCCGAGGGCGGCCGCGAAGCCATGATGATGTCGCAGCGATTCCCGACGTATTTCGACGGGATTCTGGCCTGCTCTCCCGGTTTTAAACTCGCGAAGGCCGCTCTATTCGGCCATGCTGCAGACGTGCAGGCGCTGAGCGAAGTAGCCAAGACGTCCGGCATCTTTGACCGTTTCGGGCAGCCGCTCTTGAACAAAACCTTTACTGACGAGGATCTGGATCTCGCCTCGCAAGCCATCCTGACGGCATGCGATTCGCTCGACGGGCTTACAGACGGGATCATCGACAATTTCCCGGCATGCACCGCGGCCGTAGTCGCACCCAAGTTGACCGCCATCACGTGTAAAGGTCCCAAGCGGAATACTTGTCTTTCGGCCGTCCAGGTTGCGGCGTTGCAAAAAATCTTCGCCGGTGCAAAGAGCGCTCAAGGCGAGGTGCTCTACGCCGACTGGGCATGGGATCGCGGCCTCGGTGGGAAGATCGGCGAAACCTACAATCAAGGCTGGCGATCCTGGAAGCTCGGGGCATTTGACGCCGCCAACAATTCTGCCATCATCGCGACTTTAGGAAGCGCTTCCGCATCCGCACTGTTTGTAACGCCGCCCGTAGCCGTGGCAGCCTCGGGACCCGCTCCTGTAGCGTATCTGCTGGGCATCGACTTCGATCGCGACGCCGCCAAGTTGTACGCCAAATCCGGCGAATTCACGGAAGCAGTCTGGGACTTTATGATGGCCAGCTCGACGGATCTCTCCGCCTTCAAGAACCACGGCGGCAAATTGCTGATCGTACACGGTGTCAGCGATCCGGTATTTTCGATCAACGACACCATCTCCTGGTGGAACGATGTCAACCGTGTGAATAACGGCTCTGCATCCGAGTTCACACGGATGTTCGCGGTTCCAGGGATGAACCACTGCGGCGGTGGACCGGCCACGGACCAGTTTGATGCCTTCACGGCTTTGACCAACTGGGTTGAAAAAGGTTCCGCGCCGGATCGGATCGTCGCCACGGCAGGACAGAACTCGCCTTGGCCCGGTCGGACGCGGCCGCTATGCGCGTATCCTAAGCAGGCTCGTTACACGGGCTCGGGCAGCGTTGAGGACGCCAGCAATTTCGTCTGCCAGTAGCAGCTAGCGCAGAAAGTCTTCAATCATTCCGGCGACCCGCTCTGGATGCTCGGTCGCGAACACGTGTCCGGCTTGGTCAATCAACTCTACCTTCGACCCCGAAATCCGGCGGCCAAATTCTTCCGCATAGCGCACGGGAACCAACTTGTCCTGCTTGCCCCACAGCACCATAGTCGGCGCCTGAATGCGGTGGATGCGCTTCTTCAATCCCTTATCGGGGATCGGCCACACGAACTTACCGGTACACGCCATGGACCAGATCAAGCGGATCTGCATTTCCGGATCGGGCGCGCCGAACATCTGTTGCGCCAACGGTCCCGCGGGATCATAGACCAGATACTTGACCATATCGCTGGCCGGGGTGATCAGCATCCAGTTAGGAATCGGCGCGTCGTCACGCCACAATCCAATGGGGCACATCAGTACCAGCTTGCTGACGCGTTCGGGATTGCTCGCGGCTAACTCCGCCGCCATCATGCCGCCGAAGGAGTGCCCAATCACCGGCACGGACTTTAGGCCCAGAGCATCGAACAATTCGTAATAGTAGAGGACTAAATCCCAGAGGTTATCGAGATGGGAAATTGCGTCTTCTTCGCCTTCGGTGAGGCCGGGATGCTCGGGAGCATACACCGTGTGCCGTGTGGCCAGCAAGTCGAGGAAAGTATCCCACCTAAGTCCTCCCGCGCCGTGCAGAAACACCACCGGCGAGCCGCTCCCGGCGACCTTGACGTTGGGGTGGATCTTGTCTTGCCACACGCTCGCGCGGCGATCGGTGATCGTGCTCATGCGGCTGCTCCTTGCAAGGTCTCCCTGCGCAGCCCGGCTGGCCACCAACGATTCTCCCATTCGTCTTCCCACATTGGCCGAAGCGCGGGAGCCACTTCCTTGAAGAACAAATCGATATTCTTTAGCGTCAACTCATGCGGCATCGATCCGATGTGAAGCAGCACCATCAGATTCCCCACGCGCATGGTCCGGCACAGTTCCTTGAGCTGGTCGCGCACCGTGGCCGGGCTGCCGCACATCACGTATCCATCGTCCAGGAAATCCTTATAGCGTTTTTCCTTGAGCGAGCTGATATTCTGCGCCGCCGCCGGATTACGCATTGCATTTGCCAGGCTCCGATAATCCTGATGTCCCGGCACCCCAAACCATTCCAGGGGCACATGCAGTCCTTTGTGATAGAAGTACTCGACGTGCTTGGCGTAGTCTTTCTCCGCCTGGGCATCCGTTTCGGAAACTCCCACCAATTGCAGGAATCCCATACGATATGGATTCAGATCGCGCCCGTTCTGCTGGCACACTTCCCAATACTTGTCGCGAACGGGGCGCGAGACGCTCTTGTATCCGAAATAGCTGAGGAAGCAGTAGCAGTGGTCATGCGACGCGGCATAGTCGAACGTGCTGGTGCTGCCCGAGCCCGGAATCCAGATGGGCGGATGCGGCTGCTGGATCGGCCTCGGCCAGATATTGACCATCGGCAACTGAAAGTATTTTCCGTTCCAGGCGAAAACCTCCTTGGATGTCCAGGCTTTGAGGATGAGGTCATGCGCCTCGCGGAAACGCTCTCGTTGCTCGATCGGTGTTACCCCGTAGCAGATGTTGATATCCATGGGCGTGCCCAGCGGCATGCCCGCGACCAAGCGCCCGCCGCTGATGGAATCGAGCATTGCGTATTCTTCGGCAATGCGAATTGGCGGCTGCGTTCCCGGCAAACTCGCGCCCATCTGGACGATGGCGCAGTTCAGATCCTGGGTCGCGCGAGCCAATACCGATCCCATCACGTTGGGGTTGGGCATGAAGCCGTAGGCGTTCTGATGATGCTCGTTGGTGCAGATGCCGTCTGAGCCGGCCTTGGCGGCGTAGATCAACTCATCGAGCGTCCAGTTGTAATACTGGCCCACGCGTCTGGCATCGGCGAGCTCGTGAAAGGGCGGCGTCACCCACACTGACGGATAGCGCTTCTCGAAGTCGTCGGGAAGCTCGCGGTGAGGCATCAGATGGAATGTCGAAATATACATGACCGGCCTCCAACTGAACTACTATATACAACGGGAACATCATGAAACATACCAAGAACAAGGTATCCCGGCGTACATTCGTCCAAGGGGCGGCGGCCGCTGCCGGGGCATCCAAACTCGCGGCGCAACAGGTCGGAAGCGTCCGCGGATTTGATCACGTCGCGCTACCGATGCAGAAAACCGCTGCCATGCTGGCCTTCTATCGCGGCCTTGGTTTTCAGGTCACCGAGAGCGCTCGCGCGTGTTCGGTGTACATCGGCGACCAGATGATCAACTTCCATCTGCCCGCGACCTGGCAGGACGCGACGTTCACCTTACGCGCTCCTGCGGCTAAACCTCCTTGTGGCGATCTGTGCTTTGTGTGGGACGGCACGGCGGCGGCGCTGAAGACGTGGCTTGATAAAGCGGGCGCTAAGGTCATCGAAGGTCCCGTTGTGCGGCAGGGCGGCCGCAAGAAGGGCGCGTCTAGCGTGTACATCCGCGATCCCGACGGAAACCTACTGGAGTTCATGATCTACTCATGAGTCCTTTGCCGCTGGATGCAGTTCTGATTGTAATCGACCTTCAGAGAGCCATCGATCATCCTAGTTGGGGCGAGCGGAACAACCCGGAAGCCGAGAGGCACGTTGCGTCTCTGCTGCATGCGTGGAGATCGACGGGCCGGCCTGTTTATCACATCCGGCACGATTCCTCGGAGGCAGCTTCCCACTACCGGCCCGGCCAGCCCGGTAACGAATTTAAGCCGGAAGCGCAGCCGGCCGTCGGCGAAATCGTAATCGTCAAGCATACGAACAGCGCCTTCATCGGTACGGATCTCGCGTCCCGACTTCGCGACGCGAATCACACGACCCTTGTGGTGACCGGAGTAATAACCAACAACTCGATTGAAGCCACAGTTAGGATGGCGGGGAACCTGGGCTTCGAGACCTTCTTGGTCGAGGACGCGACCTTCACGTTCGGCCGCAAGGATTGGCATGGAACCTGGAGGACCGCGGATGAGGTTCACGCGATGAGCCTCGCGAATCTCGATGAAGAGTACTGTTCCGTGGTTCGGACGAACGAGATCCTGGCTGCCCTAAAGCCCGCTTAAGTATTCGAGATCCGCATTGCTGTCCCGATTGTGTCGACATACATGCCCGCGAGATCGTACAATTGCCGTCCTGGCGCTAGAATGTGATTCGTCCGACCAACATGCCCGATCGCTGACCGGCCGTTCCGGCTGTCGGGATAATGGTTCCATAGCCCGTCGTATAGAGACCCGTGAGCGACGACTTAATCGGAGATGCCGTCAAGGATGCGGTGCTCGGCTGCGGCAGACGCAAGCGATTAAAAACGTTGGCGAACTCCACGCGGATGTTGATCGTCACTCGTTCTTTAATCCGGAAACTGCGCCCCAGATTGGCGTTCTCGGTGGGATAACGGATACCCCGGAAGTCGCGAATGTAGCTGAAATTGGATGTCCACTGGCCATTGGGAGTTCCCGCGAATGCGAGCGGGTTGAGCACAACGGTCTTGGTGGGATCGTAGCAGTGGCAGTTGATATCGAGCTCGTCGCTATGCTGAACGCCGTTCAGGTCCACCCAGTTGGTGGTGAAGAGCTGCTGACCCGCGACTCGCTCGGCCGGACCCGGCCCGCGGCCCAACCAGCCACTGATGGGGAATGCTCCAGCATTCGCAGAGGGCTGAATGAGCAGCGGTGCGCTCTGATATTGCAGATACCACCCCACGTTCCAGTCGCGTAATAAGTAGAAGGCCTGTCTGGGTGTGCTGTATTGCGCCGAGAGCCGGAACTGCAAGGGCAGATCGTTGAGCGATATGTTCTTGCCCAGACTCCGGTTGAAAATATCGGGCGAGCTCATCAGATCGAGATTTTTCGACCAGGTGAAATTGCCGTTCAACGTCAAGCCATGGGAGAGGCGTTGGGTGACGGTGGATTGCAGCGAATCGTACCAGGTCTTTCCAAGGGGCGCGGACACCGGACTGATGTTGCCGCTGTACTGCGGATACGGCAGCAAGGATTGGAACAGAGTCTGGGTTTGGGGAAAGCTTGGATAGGGCAGCACGATTCCTCGGGCCGCCAGTGTCGATTTGTCGGCTGCACCGAGCTGCCCGATCTGGGTTTGCAAAAGAGTCCGGTCCGTCAGGTTGCCGACGGTGAATCCGTATTGGTTCAGTAGCGCTGCCGACATCGAATTCTCGGGCGACAGAGCGCCCGCGTTCCACCAGATCCCGCGATTCGCGACGTAGGCTACCTCGACAACCAGATTCCGGTTCAACTCGCGCTGGATGCCCAAGCTCCACTGATATTGGCGGGCTGGGCGCGAGGCGTTCGGATCGATGAATACGGGCGGAGCACCCACAGTATTCGCGAGCGGGAGCGCTCCCGGGCTGAAGTTCGGGAACACCGGATGGATGCTAGCTGGAGGACCATCCTGGAGATTGAAAAGCGAGAGGCCGAAGCCGGTCGTGCCGCCAGTTTGATAGTTGAGAGGGGTGCTGGCAGGTACGTTCGTAGCGCCATAGACGATCCCGAATCCGCCGCGAACGACCGTCTTCGGATTGATTTGATAGGCGACGCCGAGACGGGGGCCCAGCGCATAGGGATAGTTGCTTGCGAAGCGGCACCCGCAGAGGGACTCATAGATGACGGCACCCGGATGTCCGCCGGCAGAGGGATTCGGCGTCGCCGGCGAGAAATCGGCGATGCGTCCGTAGGTGTCTGTGGGGTAGGTTCCGTAATCCCACCGCAGCCCATAATCGAGCGTCAGTTTGCGAGTCATCTTCCAGGTGTCCTCCAAGAACATCGCCCACTGCTGTTTCCCGAATTTGTAAACCGCAGGGACACCCAGACCGTAGCTGGTGACCTGTCCCAGCAGGAAGCTTGCGTACGCAAAGCCGGTGCTGCCTTGGGAAAGCACAACGGGAGCCAAGGCGGTCTGGTTCGTCGCGCTCGCAGCGAATGCGAAAGAGCCCGAGTTATTGTACGGGGGCTGGACGTTGGTTACTTGCGGATTCCCTTCGGCGCGCCACTCGCCGCCGAGCTTCCAGGTGTGGTTCTTCTGCATCCAGGTCAGGCCGAGATTTGCTGAGGGCTTCTCCAGATATTGGTCGAGCTGCGTGCTGGGCCCCATGTTCGACATCCCGCCGGTGGCGATCGACGGCAAGCCGCTAATCGAGATGGTGGGAAAGTTCCGGATCTCGGTCGCACCTTTCAGACCGAGGTTTTTCAGAACGTCATAGTGGATATCGGGCGCGTTATCGCTCAAGTGATTCTGTTGGTAGCCGGCGCCTATGCGCAAGAGCAATGTGGGAGTAAGACTGTAATCGTAGTTCAGGCGCTCGATATGTGAACTGTCAAAGTTTCCGATCGCCGTAGTGATCGGAGAGGGGAATCCCTCAGGCATTGCGGGGGAACCCTCAATCGGATACTGGTCCGCGGTAACGGTTCGGGACCAATAAAACGAGAGATGCGCATTGCCGCCGACGGACTGATCGATCTTAAGGGACGGAATTTCGGTGGTGCGATGGCTATTCTGCACGCCGTTGAAATTGCTTCCGATCTGATTCTTGGCGTGTGGACCCGCCGGTAGCGGAATCAGGTTCTGGATTTTCAAAGCCACCTGGTCCTGACGGGCGAGTGGGACGATATTACCTGGAAATGGATTCCGAACGGTCAGGTTCTGGCCGTTGACCACGGCGGTTTGAAAACCGTTGGGATCGTAAATCGTGCCAGTCAGGATGGGTGTCCGGCCGAGAGGGTCGACGTAGTTTGTGGCGGTGGGTCCCGATCCGACGCGAAGAATCTGGTTGTTATTGAAGCCGAATAATCTAGAGAAATCGCCATTCCTGTAATCCTGGATGGGAACGGTCACGGTCGTAGTCGAGACGGACTGGCTTTCGCGGAACTGTTCGAAATTCCAAAAGAAGAAAGTCTTGCCGGCGCCGCTGTACAATTTTGGAATCCGAACCGGGCCGCCCAGGCTGCCGCCATAGTCATTTCGGCGGGCCTTGTTGTGGAGGCCCGTGTACGGCTGGCTGGCGTTGTAGGCTTCGTTGACGTTGTAATCGTAAAGGCTTCCGTGGAACTGGTTGGTCCCCGAGCGCATGCTGGCGTTAAACAATCCCCCGCCGACGGTCCCAAATTCCGCGGCAAAATTGCTGGTCTGGATTGTGATCTCCTC
Organism: Bryobacteraceae bacterium; assembly: GCA_025980665.1. GTDB lineage: Bacteria > Acidobacteriota > Terriglobia > Bryobacterales > Bryobacteraceae > Palsa-187. Next base: position 134,484 of record JAICXC010000001.1, on the reverse strand, counting down.
GATCGCTTCGGCGCTGGGCTGGAGTTGAAATGTATACGACGCCAGCATGCCATTATTTCCGGAGTCAAAGCCTTCCACGCGGAATGCCGCCGTGTTAGCCGGGGCGCCGTTCACAGTAATCTGCGGAATACCGCCGGAAAATCCAGCGGGGGCCATGCTGAACTGCGCTCCGGGAACCAGTTGAGCCGCGGCCCAGGGATTCCGGATGCCCGCAGCGGACGCGGTCTGCGGTCCAATGCCCAACAGAGGAAGGTTATTCAACCGGTCGTTGGAGATGTTGGTGGCAAGTTGGCTACCTTCGATCTTCAGCAGCGTGGCCTCAGCGGTGACGGTGACCGTTTCCGCATTCGAGCCGACTTCCAGGGCGATATCGACGCGAATGGTTTGCAATGGGTCAACGCTCAATCCCTGCCGCAAATATTTCTTGAAGCCGTGAACCTGAACGGTCAGCTGGTAGGGGCCCGGAGGTAAATTACCGATGGTGAACTTGCCCGTGGCCGTGGACGCGCCGGGATAGATCTGAGCGGTGGTTGCGTTTCTTGCCTGGATCGCCGCATTCGCGACCACGGCTCCGGTCGCATCCGATATGGTTCCTGTGATCGTGCCGCGATCGGTTTGGGCAAGAGCGACGGCGACGCTTAGAACGCCGATCGTAAGCTTAGCCCACACCACAGACAGCCTCCCCTGTGAGAATCGTCACTCATGGCCCGAGTGACAATCGGGGAGACTGCACTGCCTAGCGGCAGCAAACCTAGTTTAGCTGTTTTATTTGCCGACCAGACGGTCTACGTCGACGTTGAACTCATTGCACACGTATTCATGGATTTCCCAAGTGGTGCTGAGCACGTGAGTTCGTTTGAACGTGTGAGGCTTGGTGAAGGCGCCGGGATCTTCCATCGTGATCTCGACATCAAGGTGCCCCAGATCAGGACGTGAGTAGCGCTCGATGACGTGTAATTTTTCGGTGTGCGGCGCGCCGCGGCCATTGAGCCAGGTCTTGTCGTTGAAGTTCACGGTGTCGACCACCAGAGTGTCGCCTTGCCAGGAGGCGATAGACTCTCCCATCCAACTGGGATCCAGCTCTTTGTCGTGGCCGCGATTCAGCAAGAACTGCCGGAAGCTGTGCACGTTACCTTCGAACAGCATCACAATCACTTCGGGCGACTGCACGATCTTGAAAGGGTAGGGTGTGATGCGCGGGACGCCACCAGGCAGGCATTTGGCTTCCGGATCGTCGCGGCCTTGGGTGGCTTGGCGATCTTCCATGACCTTCTGGGCCCACGGCTGCAAGGGCAAAGCTCCTCCCATGTTGGCGAAGTTGTAATTCCCCGATAGCCAGACGCCGGAAAGGTTGGGTTTCCCGTCGGCCGCGTGAGGCGTTGGACCAGTGGGCGGCGTAGGAAGATTTTCGTCCCGCACTCCATTGACAGCGATCACGCCTCCGGGTCCACCGAGGTTTTTCCCCTGCGCTTTTCCTTTTTCCGCGGACTGGGCTTTCGTGTGGACCGGTGCGAGCGAGAGCATCGCGACGATGGCGGCGGCGGCCAGAGGCGAAAGGAAACGGCGGGGACTCATTTGGCAGGGCCTCCATCGTCGGCGGAGGATCCCGCAAAAACAGTCTTGCCAGTGGCCAGTGTCACTAGGCGGGCGTTGCCGTGCAGCGATCCATCGGTGAGCGGTCGAGAGTCCTTGGCGAGATAGCCGTCTACCGTAACCTGGTCGCCTTCCTTGAGCGAATCGCGCTTCCAGCCGCGCCGAAGCAACGCATTCGGGCTGCTGGTCTCGAACGCGTAGCGGGTGATTTTGCCGCTGGCATCCTTGGCGTCGACGTAGATGTAAGCATGCGGATTCACCCACGCCAGCTTGGCCACGACTCCTTGCACGTTGACGGGCTTGTTGGCATCGTACTCTGCGGAGAACGAATGATGTCCGAAGGCGGGTGCGATCAGCAGGGCCAGAGCCGCGGCGGAGATGCCTGGGGAAGATGTCATGGAACGACCTCCTTGGAAAATCATATACTAAGGCTGTCCGCAGGCGGAGGCGTCATCATGACACGTCTTGCACTAGGGTTAACCGTGGCGGCGCTGGTGTGCGTCCTGCCCGGAGGCACGAAGGCCGGCGGACGCTTCGAAACCAGACTCACCAAAGACCAACAAATCCTGCAGGTCCTGAACCGGCTAACGTTCGGGCCACGTCCCGGTGACGCTGAAGAAGTGAGCCGGCTGGGCGTGGACAAGTGGATGGATCTACAACTGCATCCCGAGCGAATTTCCGAAAATCCAGTTCTGGAAGAAAAGCTTAAGCCGCTGGAGACGCTGCGGATACAGCCGGGCGAAATTATCGCCTCGTATCCCCAGACTCCGCCGGGATTGGTGTTCCGGCCAACCCCGCTGAATGAACTCTTGTCTCAGGATCAGATACGGCAGATTCTGAATAGCACGGCAGAAGAACGGCGGGCAGCGCTGGATGCCCTCACTCCCGAGAAGCGCAAACAAGTTCTGTCCGTGGTCGCGCCACAGCAACTGACCGGCTTGCCGGACATCCAAAAAGAAGCGGAGGCGGCGAGACAAGAGCAGCTGGCGGAACGGCAGAAGCAAATCCGGAAGCTGATGCCCCAGTTGGCCGATCTCCTGACGCAGGACCAGATCCAAACCGCGTTGCGCGGGAACACGGATCAGCTCAAAGAGCTCTTCGGTTTTCTGGATCCCGAAAAGCGCCAACAGGTGGCCGCGGCACTGCCCCCGCAGACGCTAGCGCAGCTTCCCGAGTACCGACGGATGGGACTAAAATCCAAGCAACCGCAACAGGTGGTCAGCGGAGATCTGAAAGAAGGCAAAGTATACCGGGCGTTGTATTCCAATCGGCAACTGGAAGAAGTGCTGGTGGATTTCTGGTTCAACCACTTCAATGTCTTCGAGAACAAGAACGTTCAGATTCAGCCCCAAGGCGTGGTGCGAATGCTGCTGGCGAGTTATGAGCGGGATGCGATCCGTCCGCATGTGCTGGGCAAGTTCAAAGACCTGCTGCTGGCGACGGCGCGGCATCCGGCGATGCTCTACTACCTGGACAACTGGGAATCGATCTCGCCTAATGCCTTCGATTCGTTCCTAGTGGGACCATTCGCAGCCGGGCAGAACCTGGCGCAACAATTTTCACGGCAGGCCCACGGACTGAATGAGAATTACGGCCGCGAAGTAATGGAGCTGCACACGCTGGGCGTGGATGGCGGTTACACCCAGGCGGACGTCATCGCCGTGGCGCGCTGCTTCACAGGCTGGACGATCCGGCAACCTACAACCAAGCCCGAGTTTGTGTTCGCGAGCTTCATGCACGACACCGGGGAAAAGGTGGTTCTGGGCCATACAATCGCGGCGGGGGGCGGAGAGCAGGACGGCTTGCAGGCCATCGATATCCTCGCTCATCATCCTTCCACGGCGAAGTTTATTTCCAGGAAACTGGCCGAGCGATTCGTAGCCGACGATCCGCCGCAATCCTTGGTGGACCGCATGGCGCAGACTTTTGCCAAAACCGACGGCGATCTGAGAGCGGTGCTGCAGACCATGTTTACGTCGCCGGAGTTCTTTTCCGAGGGCGCGTGGGACGCGAAGGTGAAGTCGCCGTTCGAAATGGTGGTGAGCGCGGTGCGCGCCATGGGTGGCGAAGCTTCTGACACATTCACTCTGGTCCAAAAGATCGCAGAGCTAGGTGAGCCGCTCTACGGCAAGCTGGAACCGACCGGCTATCCGGAAACCGGCGAAGGTTGGCTCAGCACGGCGAATCTGCTGGGCCGCATGAATTTCGCCACGACCCTGGCTTCCGGGCAGGTTCCCGGCGTGAAACTGGACAGCTCACGTCTAGAAGGCAAGGACGCCGCCGCTATCGCGCGGGAAGTACTGGGACGCCCGGCGTCGGATCAGACACTGGAGGCGCTCGCGAAGGGTCTGGAAGGCAAGGAACCGATGGCCAGGATGGTGGCTAGTTTAGTGCTCAGTTCGCCGGATTTCCAAAGGAGATGAGGATATGCTGACGCGTCGAGTGTTTATGCGTGGCGGGGCCATGGTGATGGCGGGCATGGGAGCGGCGCCTTGGTGGCTGGCGCGCGCGGCTGACGGAGCCTCCGGAGGGAAGCGCAAGATCCTGGTGGCGATCTTCCAGCGCGGCGCGGCCGACGGGTTGAACGTCGTGGTACCGTTTGCCGACAAGCGCTACTACGAATTGCGGCCGACGATTGGGATACCTGCGCCCGGCAGCGCCCCGAATACGGCGATCGACCTGGATGGACGATTCGCGCTCAATCCCGCATTGCAGCCGCTAAAAGCGCTGTGGGACAAGCAGCAGCTTGCGATCGTCGAGGCGACGGGGTCGCCGGATCCGACGCGCTCGCATTTCGATGCGCAGGATCAGATGGAATCGGGTACGCCCGGCAAAACCAGCAGCGACGGGTGGCTCAATCGGGCGTTATCGCCGGCTGGGCCGGATACATCACCGGTGCGGGCGATCGCGGTAGGGGCGCAGTTGCCTCGCACGATGCGCGGCGCTCGCTCGGCTATCGCGGTGAATGACGCGCAACAGGTCCAGGCCGGCAACGCGGATACCAGCATCCTCGAAAGCATGTATGCGAAGTCGGGCGATCAGCCGCTGGCGCGCACCGGCAACGATGCGTTCGCGGCACTGAAGATTATCCGCTCGATCACCCAGCAGCCGAATACGCCGCTTCCGGGCGGACCGCAGGCACCGCAGTATGGCCAAGGTGGGGAATTGGGTCGCAGCCTGCAGCAGATCGCGCGTCTGATCAAAGCGGACGTGGGCGTGGAAGCGGCTTTCGCTGAGATCGGCGGTTGGGATCATCACGGAAATGAGAATCCGCAGTTGTCGAATTTGCTGCGACAGTTCGGTTCTGCGCTGGCAGCGTTCTCACAGGACATGGGCGACCGGATGGAAGACATCGTGGTCGTGACTATGTCGGAATTCGGGCGTACGGCGCAGGAGAACGGCAATGCCGGCACGGATCATGGGCACGGCGACGTGATGATGGTGCTGGGCGGTTCGGTGCGCGGCGGCAAAGTCTACGGGAAATGGCCTGGTCTCGAGAAAGAGCAGTTGTTCGAAGGCCGCGATCTGGCTGTGACTACGGATTATCGCGACGTGCTGGGCGAGCTGGTCAGCGGGCACCTGGGACAAAAGAATTTGGCGCAGGTATTTCCGGGTTATCGGCGCGGCGAATCATTGGGGCTATTGCGGGGATGAGCTAGACTCTTAGCTCTCCTTCTGCCGTTAATCGCGCACGCCGCGGATTGCGACCGCGAGTGCCCGCGCGGCACGATCACAACGAGTAAATCCGGCCGCGGTGCAGTCCGAGCAGGATCTGGACCAGACGGTGCGCGATCAATTCGTGCAGCGTCAGCAGCTCGCGATTCGAAGCAAAGATCGCATCGGCATCGCGCGGGTCGACCAGTGGGCCGCCCGCCTTGAGTGCATCCATTGCTTCCTTGATAATCGGGTCGGTCATCACCTCGCCGGCAATTTCCCATAGAGTGATAAATCGGTCGACCGCAGTCGGGAAGCTGACTTCGAAGACGCCGAATTGACTGGTGGTGCGCGGCGGCTTGTAATCGAGATTGAACGGCCCGTTATAGGCGTGGCTGCGTAGCAGGACCAGCACATTCAGCCAATCCAGAGGATTCACCAGGCCAACGCCGATATCGACGTCGTGCTTGAGCCGGTAGCCATCGTTGATGTCGAAGTGGAAGAGCTTGCCGGCTACGAGCGCACGGGCTAGAGCTGCGCGGGGTGCTGCGCCCCACATCAATTCGTGCAGATATTCCGGATTCAGCCCGACCATTTCGGGATGCGTCAGCAATCCGGAAGCGATGAAACCGAGCATCGCGTCACTGGTGGGCAGAAGAATCTCGGCTTGCGGCTCGAAAGGTTTTGCCTCCAGACAGTGCTTCAATGTTTGTCGATCATTCTTTTGGGCGACCTCAATATCGCGATCGCAAGCGGCGTTGAGAGCCTCAGCGTACCAGCGAAGCGTTTGGGTCTCGTCGATCGCGCCCTGGACGTAGTAGCCGAGCGATCCCGGCCAATATACTGCGAAGCTTGCGCCTAGCTCGTGGCCGATGTCGACCGTGTTGCACACGCGGAACTTGGCATATTCGCGAACTTGGGGCGCTTCGGCGGCGGGGCTGGCGGACCAGACGGCGTGATGAAATGTCTCGGCTGTAACCATCGAGCACTGGACGCCGTTGTCGCGGAGAGCCTTCTGGATTTCGGCGACGATCTCGTTCTGCCGGTCGGTCCCCATCGCGTAGGTTGGGATCACGTCGGTGTCGTGCGTGGTCCAGTATCCGATGCCGATCTCGGAGTACTTCCGGATGATTTCCTGGAATCCAATCTCGGGACGGGTAGGCGCGTGAAACAGGGCTTGGCCCTGATAGGCGGCGGCCCACTGGGGTCCGGAGATGAAATACTTTCTGCGAACCTCGGGACTGTAAGCTCCGCCGCAGGCTTTCATGAGACGCGAAACAAAGGCTTGTTGCTGGTTTTCGGGAATGGGATTCATGATGTGAAAGTTTGAAAATTCGTGCGGAACAAACGCTGGACATCGCGTTCGATATCTGCGCGCATAACTGTGCCGCCGTCTTCGGCGAGCAACCGGTAAGCGTTCGCGAGGACAGGCGCCAACGTGCGGCGAGTGTTGCGCCACTTGTAGATCACCTGCTCCAAGATGCGGGCGTCGGAATGTTGCGGGATGAAACTGGTTCCCAGCATCTCCAGGCGCTCGCGTGTGATTTCCTCGACCATGGAGGGATTATTCAGGAACCACCAGCAGCCGAAGGGCATGAGATTGGCGAACTTCCGGGCGTACACGCACAGTTCGTGCTGATTCTCGCGGCTGAGGACGCTCACCAGGAAGCGATTGTCGGGAAACTCACGGCAGAGCGTTTCGATCGAGCGCAAATCGGCGCAGCCGGAAGCGTCGCCTGCCAGCCCGATCGCCGGATTTACTTGGCGACGTACGCCGATCATGAGTGAAAGCGGGATGTTCAGATCACGGCAGGCGGGAAGGACTGCCTCGGTCAAGAGTTGGCTGCGTCGATCGTGGGCGGGGAACTGGAACGAATCCGGCAGCGAAACCGCCATATAGACGGCGCGCATTCGCGTGGCCCATGTTTCGAGAAAACGGCGGGCTTCGGCTGGTGTGGGCGGCGTCTCTTGATTGAGAAGACGATCCAGGCGCAGCGCGGCCTGAAACCGTGGGTCCACCGTTACGGAATCCCAGAGCGGCGATTCCTCAGGATCGAGTGGATCATTCGTCATGACCACAGATTCGATTCCCGCGAGCTGGAACACGCGCGCGAGGTGATCGGGCAGATTCTGCTCGTTAAAAAAGTCGCGATAGGGCGTGAGCGTGATCGAGGAAGTATCCAATCCGAAGGCATGCAGAACTGCAATCACGCCGCGAGTTGCCTCCGAGATCGGATTGTTCTCAACGAATAAAGTCTTCCAGATGAGGTCGGCACGCTGCTCTATGGTGAGCATCCAATACTGTTCGGGGCGAATGGGCGACGAACGAAATAGCTCGGCTTCGAGGTAATGATAAGTGAGCAGATGATCGATACCCCAGAGCCCGAGGCTCCCGAATCCGGGCGCGAACAGATGCGTGTGAATGTCGATGACCTGCGTGGAAGCGAGTACATCCGCGACCACCGCTTCCAGGTTGACCGTCTCCATCATTAGATTAATGGTAGTCTGCCAAAAGCTATGTATTGGATGGGAGTGGACGTTGGAACGGGCGGGACGCGTGCGTTGCTGGTGGACGCGGGCGGCAAGGAAATCGCGGCTGTGACCGCTCCGCATGAAGATATGCGCATGGCGCAGCCGTTGTGGGCTGAGCAGCGTCCGGAGGATTGGGCGCAGGCGGCGGTGCAGGCGATCCGGGGCGTGCTGGCGAAAGCGCGCGCAAGTGGCGACGACGTTCGTGGCGTCGGAATGTCCGGCCAGATGCACGGCCTGGTTATTCTAGACCGCGACAATGCCGTGATTCGTCGCGCGCTCATCTGGTGCGATCAGCGCAGCCAGCCCCAAGTCGATTTCATCAATGCGAAGCTCGGCAGGGACAAGGTGCTGGAGTATACGGCGAATCCGGTTTTGACTGGATTCACTCTCCCGAAGCTGTTGTGGGTTCGCGACCACGAGCCGCGACAGTTCGAGTACGTCCGCAAGATGCTTCTGCCCAAGGATTACGTTCGCTTCACTCTCACGGGTGAATTCGCGTCGGAAGTTTCGGACGCGTCGGGAACGGCGCTGTTCGATGTCGTTCATCGGCGGTGGTCGTTTGAAATGATGGACGGGTTGGGATTGGATCGCGCTATTTTGCCGATGTGTACTGAATCCTCCGAAGTCAGTGGCGCGATCTCGACACAAGCCGCGGCTGTCACAGGGCTCAAGGCAGGCACTCCGGTCGTTGGCGGAGGCGGGGATCAGGCGGCGAGCGCGGTGGGCAATGGAATCGTCGAGTCGGGCGTGGTTTCCTGCACGCTGGGAACGTCGGGGGTGGTGTTCGCGCATATGGAGAAGGTCGCCTACGATCCGCAGGGTCGGGTGCACACGTTTTGCCACGCGGTGCGCGACAAGTGGCACGTCATGGGCGTCACGCAGGGCGCGGGGCTGAGCCTGCAATGGCTGCGCAACCAACTTGCTCCCGGCGCGACGTACGATTCGCTTACCGAGGAAGCCGCGGCTGCGCCCGCGGGATCGCAGGGACTGTTCTGGCTTCCGTACCTGATGGGTGAGCGCACGCCACATCTGAACGCGCAGGCCCGAGGCGGATGGATCGGCCTCACGGCCAAACACACACGAGCGGACCTGATCCGAGCGGTGATCGAAGGTGTTTCCTACAGCCAAAAAGACGGTCTGGACGTGGTCGAGCAGTTGGGCGTTGCGGTATCGTCGGTGCGAGCTTCGGGAGGCGGCGCACGCAGTTTGTTCTGGCGGCAGATCCTGGCCGACGTATTCGGCAAACGGGTCGCGCGCCTGGAAACGCAGGAGGGCTCGGCCTACGGCGCGGCATTGCTGGCGATGGTGGGGACGGGCGAGTATGCTTCGGTTCCCGAAGCCTGCGCGGCGACGATTCGAGAGGCAGATTCGGTCGAGCCCCGCGCGGCTGAGTCGGCGTTGTATGCGCGGGCGCACGAGGTATATCGCGCGTTGTATCCGGCGCTGCAGCCGCTGTACGGGCGCATGACATGAAATCCGGATACCGGTGGAGGATCTGCGCCCTGCTGTTCTTCGCCACGACCATTAACTACGTGGATCGGCAGGTGCTGGGCGTGCTCGCCCCATATCTGCAATCCATCATCGGCTGGAACGAGATTCAGTATGGCTACATCGTGAGTTCGTTCCAAGCCGCGTACGCGGTGGGGCTATTGGTTGCCGGTGGTGTGATCGATCGCCTTGGCACGCGAATCGGTTACGCCATCGCTATTTCCATCTGGAGCATGGCGGCGATGAGCCATGCGCTGGTGCAATCGGTGATCGGATTCGCGGCTGCGCGTTTCGCGCTGGGTCTGGGCGAAGCCGGGAACTTCCCGGCTGCGATCAAAACTGTGGCCGAGTGGTTTCCTCGTAAGGAGCGAGCGCTGGCGACCGGCATCTTCAATTCCGGATCGAACGTGGGCGCGATCGTGGCTCCGCTGGTGGTTCCATGGATTACGTTGCGGCTCGGATGGCACTGGGCGTTTTTGTTCACGGGATTCTTGAGCGCGGCATGGCTGATCGCCTGGCTGACGATCTACCGCCGGGCGTGGGCGCCAGTCCAAGACCCAGTCCAAGACGATGAAGCGGAGTCGACGTCCAAAATCTCCTGGGCGCATCTGCTCGCCTATCGCCAAACTTGGGCATTTCTGCTCGGTAAATTCATCACCGACCCGGTGTGGTGGTTCCTGATATTCTGGCTGCCAAAGTTTCTGAACAGCGAACATGGGTTGACGCTGACCGATATCGGCCCGCCGCTGGTCGCGATCTACCTCATGGCCGATTGCGGCAGCATCGCGGGCGGTTGGATGGCCGCAGCGTTTATCAAACGCGGCTGGAGAGCGAATCGAGCCCGCAAGTCCGCGATGTTGATCTGCGCGTGTTCAGTAGTTCCGGTCGTATTTGCGGCTAAGGCGCGAAATTTGTGGGTCGCGGTGGCACTGATTGGTTTGGCTGCCGCAGCGCATCAGGGCTGGTCGGCCAACTTGTACACGCTGGCCTCGGACACATTTCCACGCGGAGCTGTGGCCTCTGTGGTGGGAATCGGCGGGTTTGGAGGCGCGGTCGCAGGCATGATGGTCGCGACCTTCACCGGATTCCTGTTGCAGTTCACCGGCAGTTACGTGCCGCTGTTTGTGATGGCCAGCTCGGCTTACCTGCTGGCGCTGCTGGTGATTCATCTCCTGGTTCCGAAGCTAAAGCCGGCCGATGTCGGCTAGGCATCAGCCGGTTTTTGTTGATAGCCGGGACAGCTCAATACGGGCAGTCGAGGATACTTCGCAAAACTCGGATCCGTCGCCGACAGCCGGCAAAGGTAGAAGATGCTACCCCGGTCGGAGCGAATAATTCGCGCATGCTCGCAATCGGAGCAGAGGCCGACCGTGTTCAGGCCGCTAGCGCGGTGGCTCTCCGCGACGCCCATCGCTTGCGTTGTGATGCCGCCATGCGTTTGCGAGTGGCTGCACTAAACCGGCGTCTTTTCTTTATCGCCAGACCAGCCAAGGGATCCGCGTCCGCTTTGGCTTCTGCAATCCACTTGGGGGGCCGCCCCCGCCGTTTCGTCAGGCTGCCGACGGCGAGCCGTTCGATGGTCAAAATCGCCTCCTCGAGGCGGTCTTTCTCGGAGCGCAGCTCCGCAAGAATGCTATGGATATCCATGGCGAACCAGTATTACACGATTTGTGTCAACATGATCGGGGGGCTGCCATGAAGAATCGATCAGTCTGGTTGGGGATGATCGCCGCAAGCGCGGCTATTGCGCAGACGACGCAGCAGGCCGAAGCCGGACGTACCCTCTTTCAGACTCGCTGCGCGAGCTGTCATGCGACGGATTTGGGCGGCGGCGAAGGGCCCCAACTTGCCGGAGCGAACTTTATGGGAGGGTGGGGAACGCGCACGGCGCGTGAGCTAATCGCCACGATCCGTACCACCATGCCTCCCGCAAATCCTGGCAGCCTGGATGACGCAGCCTCGATCAATCTAGCGGCGTTCATACTCGCGGCGAATGGAGACACGCCGGGCGCCCAGCCGCTGACGGCGGGCTCGACGATTACCATCCGCTCGGTGGCAACCGGGCGCCCGGCCATCGCGCTGCAAGCGGGCGGGCAGGCTGCTGCCGTTCTTTCGGGACCCAAGGGCATCACTGTGACGGGTGAGGTGAAGAATTATGTTCCTGTGACGGATGCCATGCTGCGCGATCCCGATCCAGGCGATTGGCTCATGATTCGCCGCAACTACCAGGCCTGGAGCCACAGCCCCCTTACTCAGATCAACACGGGCAACGTTAAGCAGCTTCAGTTGGTGTGGTCGTGGGCGATGAACGATAGCACCGCCGCCAACGAGCCCACGCCTATCGTCCACAACGGCGTCATGTTTCTGGCGAACCCCGGGAACATCATTCAGGCGCTGGATGCGCGTACCGGCGAGCTGATCTGGGAAAACCGTATCGGCCCGGATCTCTCGAACGGCCTGGGCGCGATCCGCAGCCTCGCACTGTATCGGGACAAGGTGTACTTCGCAACCACCGACTCAAGGCTGCTCGCACTAGAGGCGCGCAGCGGCAAAGTGGTTTGGGAAACGCGCATCGCGGATCCCGCGAAAGGATACGGCAACACCAGCGGTCCACTGATTGTCCAAGGCAAGGTTATCCAGGGGATGGGCGGGTGTGATCGGTATAAGGAGACCGGCTGCTTTATCAGCGCCTACGACGCGCAAACCGGCAAGCAGCTGTGGAAATTCGAAACAGTCGCGCGCGAGGGCACTCCAGGCGGCGACACCTGGGGTAAGTTGTCCAACCTGTTGCGCGCGGGCGGCGACACCTGGATCACCGGCAGCTACGATCCCGGGCTCGATCTGCTTTATTGGGGTGTGGCGCAGCCGAAGCCGTGGATGCGCGCGATCCGCAACACCAACGGCAACGCGCTGTATACCGGTTCAACGCTCGCTTTGAGGCCGAAGGATGGATCGCTGGCCTGGTATTTCCAGCACGTGCCTGGCGAATCGCTCGATCTGGATACTGTGTACGAGCGGGTGTTAGTGGATGCGGGCGGGCAGAATCTGGTTTTTACTATCGGCAAGGACGGGATTCTGTGGAAGCTCGACCGCAAGACCGGCAAGTTTCTGGACTATAAAGAAACGGTCTTCCAGAACGTCTTCGACAGTATCGATAAGAAGACTGGCGAGGTGTATTATCGCAACGACATTGTCGAGCAGAGTCCGGAAACCTGGGTGGCGTCGTGTCCCTCGACGGAAGGCGGGCACAACTGGCAGGCGATGAGTTATCACCCGGGAACGGCCGAGCTCATTATTCCTCTAAGCCAGACCTGCATGGAAATGTTCGGGCGTAAGACGGATTTTCAGGAAGGCGCGGGCGGGACGTCGGCTAACAGGCGCTTCTTTGAGATGCCCGGATCCGGCGGAAACGTCGGCAAGCTCGCCGCGTATGACGTGAATACCATGAAGGAACTCTGGAAGGTGACGCAGCGCGCGCCTTTTCTTACGGCGGTGTTATCGACTGGAGGAGGCGTGGCCTTCGTGGGCGATCTGGACCGCGTGTTCCGCGCGATCGACGTAAAGACCGGGGTGGAGTTGTGGCGGACTCGCCTGCCTACTTCGGTGCAGGGCTTTCCGGTGTCATTCACAGCGGGCGGGAAGCAGTACATCGCGGTGACCACAGGATTGAACGGTGGCAGCCCGCGGCAGGTGCCGGCGGTGGTTGTTCCGGACGTTCATCATCCGGCGAATGGCAACGCGCTTTACGTCTTCGCGTTGCCCGACACCAAGTAGCGCGCTATCCTCGCGCGCCATCGAGACTAGCGAATGTTGATATTGAGGAGGGCGTCTGAATGTTCGTGACGCCAGCCCCAGTAGGCTTGTTGATCGTTGACTTTGAGCTTCGCAAAAGTGGTACCTTTGCGATGATTCTCTTTTACCCACATGCCGTACGCCTTGTCTTCTTGACCATTCCACTGGTGGTCGTCATTGTGTGCTTTATCGTGGTAGGTGCGAGCGTTCTTGTGATCGGCGGCGTGCATCGCGATGGGCGATATTGCCAACGGGGCGATCAGGGCAGCCCCTAGTAGCGTAGTATTCCAGAAACGGGCCATTATTTTTTCTCCTAGCTGGCAAGAGAGCAATCGTCTGGCCTATTGGCGATGGAACACGAGGGTGATCAGATGGTGCTCGGGCCTGAGGACACTGACCGACATGGTGCCATCCGCGGCAAGGCTATAGCTTTCGAGAGTTACGGCACCGGATTGCGTGGTGGTCACCTTCAGAACGCCGTCATCCCATTTGGTCTTGGTCTTAAGGTTCTTGCCGGTGTGAACTGTGGTGCTGCTTCCGCTGTTGCCAGTGCTGTCGCTGTAGAAGACTGTCTCGGTGGTTCCTGTGTAGACGAAACTTCGAGAGACTACGGTGATGCCCTGCCGTTCGTTGATCGTCACGGTGCCAGTTTGAACCACGGGCTGGCCCGCAAAATCGCTGCTGGCGGGGACCAGGTCCAGGTGCCGTTCAAGGCGCTATGGTCCCAGGCTAAGGCGGAATAGGTGAAGAGAAGCGTGGCCAGCACGGCTCCCGTAACGGTGATATGTGTCCTCATGGGAGTGTCAGGGCACGCACCGGGCCGTTCGGGTTAGCTAGTGACCGCTTGAGTTTTCCGGACGAGGACGATGGAGAAGGTCGGGCAAGAACTCCCGAGCGACGTTGAGGGCCGCAGTTGCTCCGAAAGAGATACCGGCGTTTTCCGCGATATTATTGAAGCCCTGCCAACTTCTCGGCCCCCAGATGCTAGCGATCCCGCTCGCGCCGATCACCCCACCCACACTCGAGTACGAAAAGCTCTGCCGGCCATCGGGATGGCGTGCGGTAAAGGTGCTGAGAATCGCATATCCAGTACGGGCCCATACTCCATGCTTTCCCGAGGCGAAATACCGGGTGTCTTCGTGAAGGGCGATGGAGGCTCCGTAAGTAATGGTCTGTCGAATGCCGTTGTACGCGAGGTTGCTTCCGTAGCGTTCTCCGTATGCGCCCCATCCTTGACCCCATTCGGGCGGAGTATTCTTCCATTGACTGATGCCTGCACCGGCGGCTTCACCGAGCAGCGGTACAGGTCCTCCGACGCTCAGCAGATATATCTGAAACCGGTCCTTCTGGGTCAACGTTGTAGGTTCGGCCGGCCCAACCATGCCGAGGACCTTATCGATCAAGTCCATCTTGTCCGCTGGCTGTGTGGTGGTAGCGGAAGTCGAAGAATTAACGAAGGTCTCCGAAGCCTGCGAGAACGCGGCCGGCAATGAACCGATCGCCAAGCAGACCACGGCCAGCCTTCGCGCCCACCTCAACTGGCTTGTTTCGTGCACGATACTCCTCCGCGCGGACACAGTCACTGCGCTTCGTAGATGCACAAACGCGGCCAATTGTTTCTGCGCCCGATTTAAGCCAGAACTAAGGCGATGGCCTGCCTTGTGGATCAGGCGTACCAACCACGGGGGGTCACCGTGGCCATATAACGTCAAAGCACATATACTGGAAGGCCATGAAGACTAGAATCGCTATCGCCGTGATGTTCTGTCTGGCAGTGGCTGTAGTGGCGTGGCCCCAGGCAGCGGATGACCCGCTCGATTCCTTGAAGGTCTGCAAGGATACGCAGCATCTGATTCTCGAAAACCAATTCGTCCGGGTGATCGACGATCAAATTCCAGTGGGCGTGACCGAGCCGCTGCATCGGCACCGCCACGGCGTCGTGGTGTACGTGAATACTTACACCAACGAACAAATATCCCAAGACGGCAAGAGAACCGTGGGTGAGAGGAAGGCGGCTACGGCTTCCTGGTCGGATGAAACCGTGCATACCGTCAAGAACATCGGCACAACTCCGTCGCACGCGATCCGGATTGAGTTGAAGTACTGAGATGAGAGCCGCCACAATTGCAGTTCTTGCGCCGGGCTTGTTGGCGCTGCTTCCGCTAGCGATAGCCCAGGTTTATCCTGTCACACAAGGCAAGACCTACAAATTCGAAAAGGTTGCCGACGGCGTTTACTATGCCACCGGAGGCTTCGGCAGCAACAATGTTGTGATCGTCAATGACCAGGATGTGCTGCTGGTGGACGACGGAACCACCCCCGCTGCCGCGCGTGCATTCCTCGACGATATCAAAGTGATTACCAACAAGCCGGTGCGCACTGTAGTCAATACACATTTTCACTACGATCATACCGACGGGAATTCGGTGTTCGGTCCGGAGGTGCAGATCATCGCGCACGACTACGTCCGGATGGCCATCACGACATTCGACGTGCTGAATCGGGAACCCTTCATCACGTCCCAAAAGACTGCTGTGCCGGCCCGCATAGATGCCCTGACCAAACAGATCGCCACGGAAAAAGACACGCAGAAGAAGGCGGCGCTGCAGAGGGATTTAGCCGCGGCTCAAACCTCTTTGAATCAATTGAAGGAGATCAAACCTACCCCGCCGAACGTCACATATTCGTCGAAGATGGTGCTGTACAAAGGTCCGAGGGAAATCCAGCTTCTCTTTCTAGGACGTGGCCACACCGGCGGCGACACGGTGGTGTTCCTGCCGCGCGAGCGGATCGTCTGCACCGGCGATCTAATGGAAAGCCGGCTCGCCTACATGGGCGACGCGTTCTTCGATGAATGGGTGACCACGCTAGGCGCGCTCAAGAATCTGGATTTTGCGCTGGTACTGCCCGGTCACGGCGCTCCTTTCGGCGACAAGGGCCTGATTACGGCGTTTCAGGGCTACCTTTCTGACATCACGAAGAAGGTCGCCGACCTGCGCGCTCAAGGATTAACCGCAGATCAAGCGGCCACTCGCGTCGATCTCACGTCCCACGCGAAAGATTTCCCGCAGATCACGGGTCCGGGCGCCGACGCGCGGGGCGTCCGGCGCATTTACGCATGGATGGACGAACGCGGTAAGAAGTAACTACTTGCTGTCCACCTTCACGACCTCGAAGGTCAGTGACTTGGGGACTAGCATCTGGTGCGGAATTTTGGCGGGCACATGGATGACGTCGCCGGCGGCGATTTTCTTACTGACGCCCCCGGTGATCGATTTCCCACGAATCTCGCCGGGTCCAGTGGTGCGTGGATCAACCACGGTTCCGCCGAGGACCAAAGTCCCTTCGCCCGACTTCACGAAAATCACGTCCACCTGCGATTCGTGCACTTCCGCTTCGCCATCGCCGTCGCGCCGTATGGCGAGCAGGGAGTGATTGCCCCAACTTCCCACGCGATTCATCCGGACCTTATGGTCATCGGGCTTGGCCGCGTCCACGCGGGTTTTCAGGTCGGCGGTGCTGTACTGAGCGTATCCTTCCGGATCGGCAGCCACCAGAAACATGGCGAACAGCAGGGTCAAGGCAAAGAGAATAGATAAAAGTTTCATACGGGGATCTTATCACTTCTTGTTGAACAGTTTGTCGTAGTCCTTCGAGGTTTCGCACACGAATTCGTCGACTCTTTCGAGCTCCGGCCGGAAAGGAAGAGTCCTGGTGGGCAAGACCCAGGGGCGGGTGAAGACATTGGGGTCCTCCACAGTGACGTCGTACTGCAGCGAGCCGTTCTCGAGGCGACGAAACCGTTCCACGACGTGCAGACTTTCGGTGTGCATAAAGCCACTGACTTCGGTTTTGTCGTTAAAGCCGATGGTATCCACCACTAGCGTGTCGCCTTCCCAATGGGCGACCGAATCTCCCATCCAAGTGGGATCCGGGTCCACTGGGTGAGCCCGTCCGTCCGTGGGAATGAAGCGGATCGCGTTGGGATACTCGAAGACCATCAGGATGAGCTTGGGGGTTTGTACGATCTGGAACGGGTAGGGAGTCACGAAGGATTGCGGCACTCCCAACGGTTTGCAATCGGTGCCCAGGGTAGTGGTGCCGCGAACGTCGTCGGGACCTCGCACGATCCTGAATTTCTCCGCGCCGGGCTTCAAGGGAGGCGGTTCCGCGCCGCGGACGCCCGCGAAGCCGTACACTCCATTCAGATCCACGCGAAGACCCGCCGGAGCGGACGGTGTTGCGGTCGCTTTGTCCCCGGTCACGGTTACCTTCACGGAGCTGGTCAAGGTTGCATTGTTCGGACCGGTAACTGTCAGCGTGTAGCTAGTAGTTGCTGTAGGGTACACTTGGCGGCTGCCTCGGGCGGTCACGCGGCCGATGCCTTGGTCGATAGTGGTCGCGTTAGGATTTTCCGCCGCCCAGACCAGGGTAACGGGTTGTCCCGCCTGAACTGAGGCTGGTTGCACGGTGAAAGTTACGATCCGCGCGGGCGGGGCGACTCGTACGGCCCCCCCTCCGCCTCGGCCGGCTTGTGGCGGGGCTTGGCCGGAAACGGACGTGATCGCAAGCAGGAGGCCGTACGTCATTCGAGTTCGCATGTGCGTAATAATACCGAAGCGGGAGGCCATATGGATCGACGACGGTTTATGCAGGGAAGTACAGCTCTAGGCTTCGCTATGGGTGCGGCAAAGGGGCAAGCCCCCGGGCAAGGCGGCGGGAAGTCCTCTGCAGCTCCAGATAAGAATACTGCCCGGAAGGACTTCTGGCCGGGCGGAGCTCGATTCGTGATCTCGCTCTCCTTGCAAATGGAAGCTGGCGCCCAGGCCGATCGAGGCGCCAACGGACCATGGGGTGTTCTGGATCCCAGATATCCGGACTTACCGACAGAGAAATGGTACGAGTACGGATTCAAGGAAGGCATTCCCCGTCTGCTCGACATGTACGACCGGCGTAGGGTCAAGGTAACCTCTCACATGGTCGGCATGGCTGTCGAGAAGCATCCGGCTCTGGCGAAGGAGATCGTTCAGAGGGGGCACGAGCCGGCGGCGCACGGTCACACCTGGGAACCGATCTACGCCAAGACGCCTTTCGAAGAGAGAACTTCGTACCAGGCGAATGTTCAGGCTATCGAGCGGGCCACGGGAACGCGACCCATCGGGTTTAACGCGCCTGGCATGCGAGCCACGCCGGAAACGTTCGGGATCCTGCAGGATTTGGGGTTCCTGTATCACACCGACGATTTGAGCCGCGACGAACCCTTCGTGATCGCGGTGAAGAGCAAGCCGTTCGTGGTGGTCCCTTACACGTTTCAGCTCAACGATCTTCAAAACTTCGAGAATCGCTGGCGCACGTGCAGCGATTTTGCGGGCGAGCTCAAAGCCGAGTTCGATGCGCTCTATGAGGAATCCGCGCACAAGCGCCGAATGATTTCCGTGAGCGCCCATGATCGCGTTGCCGGACGGGCGTCGCGCATGCGCGTGATCGAGGATTTCATCATTTACGCCCAGCGCCATCCCGGTGTGGTGTTTCTGCGGAAGGATGAAATCGCGAAATTCGCGCTGGCTAGCGCGCTGACGATCCGGGAACGGGAGACGGCTTAAGTTCTAGCCTAGGGTGCACCCAGCTTGAAGTCCATCTATGAAATAGATGGGCGCCAGGGACTTTGTCGATTGCGAACCCAGGTTCCGGTCGGCCTGCGTACGGTGAGAGAACATCAAAAGCGGGTGAAACTGCGGCATGCCCCACTGCAGAACCTATTCGTTTTCGAGAATCTGGATGGGCTTCGCCGCGAGCCGATAATCGAAATTTTCATCGGTTCTATTCGCGTCATTTTATTCCCCGCGAGCAATTGGCATTCGCCACCCGGTTCCGAAAGCGCGGGATGTCACTTTCAGTACCGGCGCGGCCTGTTTTCTCTTAAACTCCGCATTCCGAACCAGCCGGAGGACCTTACGGACTGTTTCTTCGTTAAAGCCTTGCGCGATGATTTCTTCCGCGGATTGGCAGCCTTCGATATGCAATTCCAAAATCCGGTCGAGCTCTTCGTAAGGCGGCAAGCTATCCTGATCGGTTTGATCCGGCCGTAGTTCGGCTGATGGAGCCTTGGTCAGCGTCGATTCCGGAATGTCGGCTTTTCGCTGGTTCCGGTGGCGCGAGACGCGATACACCATCATTTTGGGAAGATCCGCGATCACTGCCAATCCGCCGTTCATGTCTCCGTACAGCGTACAATATCCCACCGCCAGTTCGGACTTGTTCCCCGTAGTCAACAACAGCGCGCCGTATTTGTTGGACAGGGCCATCAGCAGGTTGCCGCGAATCCGGGATTGGATGTTTTCTTCCGTGACGTCGGGCTTGTGACCTTTGAACGCTCCCTCTAGAGTTTTCTCGTAGGTTTCCATGATGGGGGAGATCGGCAGTTGCAAAACCTGGATACCCAGATTGTGAGCCAATTCCAACGAATCGTCCACGCTGCCTTGGCTCGAATAAAGCGACGGCATCATGACACCGAGCACGTTCTCCGGGCCTAAGGCATCAGCGGCGATCGCCGCGGTCAGCGCCGAATCGATGCCGCCCGAGAGTCCCAGCAACACCTTCTTGAAATGAGTCTTGCGCGCGTAATCCCGCACTCCCAGGACCAGCGCGTTCCAGATTTCCGTCTCCGGCGTGAAGTCATCTGTCGCGATGGTGCCGGTTTCGGAAGTGAGATCCACCGCCACTAGATCTTCGGCAAATCCCTTGGCCCGTGCGAACAGGCGGCCTTGCCTGCTGAATGCGCCGCTGCGCCCATCGAAAATGAGATCGTCATTGCCGCCGACCTGGTTGACCCAAGCTAAGGGAAGTCCATGCTTGCGGGCCATCTGTCCGAGCATTTTTTCGCGCAGCTCTTCCTTGCCAACGGTGAAAGGCGACGCGGAAAGATTGACGATGGCTTGCGCACCGGCCTGAGCCAGTTCATCAATCGGATCATGATGGTAACGTCGGCGCTTCCAGAAATCCCGATCGTTCCAGACGTCTTCGCAGATGCTGATGCCCAGACGAAAACCGTTCAGATCGAGAATCCCCGGCGCGCGTCCCGGCTCGAAGTAGCGATCTTCGTCGAAGACATCATAGGTGGGCAGCAGGGTCTTGTGGAATACGGGTCCGGTGGTCCCGTTGCGAAGCAGAATCGCGCTATTAAATAGCGGCCGCCCAATGTCGGCGGGATTCGGCGTCGCGGCTCCCACCAGTACCGGGGGAGCGTCCTTTAGTTCCGTGGCCAGGGAGGCAAGCATCTGGCAGCTGCGTTGCACGAAGCCACTGCTCATCAGGAGATCGCGCGGAAGGTAGCCCATCAGCGCGAGCTCCGGCGTCACCACCAGATCCACGCCAAGCGCTTGCGCCGATCGTACACCGCGAGTGATCTGCGAGGCGTTCCCTTTCAGGTCCCCGGCGATCGGATTTATCTGGAGAAGAGCTACTCGCAATCGGATGAGCCCGCCCAACCCTGGATGAAGTATTACGGAAGTATTCCTTAGTCTAGCAGTGAGCGCCAATGAAACAAAACCCGAACGGGCCATACTACATTGACCCTTGACGATGAACAGGATCTCATCCTGGGTACCAGAGCGCGCGGGTTTAACAGGCCGATCTGAACCTGAAGGAGAACTGCGAGCGGGCCGCCGAAAGGGCCAGCGAGGTCTACAATTTCGCTGCCAATATGGGCGGCATGGGTTTTATCGAGAACAATAAGGATCTGGACGCACCCAAGGGCGTGATGGGTCGCAACAGGGACAGCACTCTCATCAGGAAATATCTACGATCAATACATGCTCAGCCTAATCAAGCTCACTGCGCAGTGATTCGATAGCACGTTGTGGACGCTTCGGGTCTGCCGCTGATCAGCATCGTAACGGCCTACCTTTAACATGGAGGCGTACCTTCCCCGAATTATCGAAAGCGTACTGAGCCAGGATTATCCCAATATCGAATACATCGTAATGGACGGTGAGTCGACGGACGCACCATCGAAATTTTCAAAGGCTATGGCGACCGGCTTCGTTACTTCAGCGAACCCGACAAGGTCTATCGGACGCGGTTCACAAGGGCTTCCAGCAGTCGGGCCCGAATATATAATCGCGCTCGGCTTTTGGGGCGCTCCACGTCGAGCGGCGTATTGTTTGCGTTTCCCGAATGATCGCCGTGCAAGTGAGAAATCGCCTTGGGTTGATAGCCGACCGCTGCTAACTGTCTTTTGAGTGACTTGTCGATCTTGTCATGCTTCGCGCCGCCGCCTTCGGAACGATTGTAGACGGCATCTTTAAGTCCGGTCTCCCAGAGAAGCGTTCCGGGCCGGTGCACGATCGTCGAACACGTACATTCTGATCGGCCGCGGAGGCGTCGCGCAGAGGGCCGTATCAATTACAAGGGCCAAGGCAACTATGGTTTTCGTGGGTCTGCTCTAGCGGTATATGCGCTTTCCGGACGTGCGTCAAGGTAGTCTATTCTAAAGACCACGAAACAGGAGTTACACTCATGCTCAAGTCCAAACTATTCTTCGCGGCGGTGGTGATCGCCGCGTTTGTTCCGGCATTCTTTATCCCGATCGCTGCAGGACAGGATAAAGGGGGCGGTAAAGCCGGAGGCAAGCAGAAGGGCAACGCAGGTCCGCCACCGCCGATGCCTGCGATCCTGCAAAACTACCAGCCCGTTACCAAGGAGCGCCTGTTGAAGCCGGAAGATGGCAATTGGCCCATGATCCGTCGAACTTACGACGGCTGGGGTTACAGCCCGCTCGACCAAATAACGCCTGCAAATGTGGCCCGGCTGAAGCTGGTGTGGTCATCCACGACTGGGGAAGGGCGCGCCCACGAATCGGCCCCGGTAGTGAACAACGGAGTCGTGTTCATCACTACGCCTTTCAATCAGGTGATCGCTTTCGATGGCACCAACGGCACGATCCTCTGGCGCTATCGCAGGCCGCGTCCTCAGGGTTCGATCGTACCCCATGAAGTGAATCGTGGCGTGGCTCTGTACGGCGACAAAGTGTATGTCATGGCCGGTGAAGCGGTTCTCGTCGCATTGGACGCCAAGACCGGCGCCGAAGTCTGGAGCACTCCCATCGCCGATAACAAATCCGGATACTACAGTACGCTCGCTCCCCTGATCGCGGATGGAAAGGTCCTGGTAGGATGCTCCGGCGGCGAATACGGAATCCGCGGCTTTGTGGCGGCCTTTGATGCCGAGACCGGCAAAGAGGTGTGGCGCACATTCACCGTTCCGGCTCCTGGAGAGCCCGGCAGTGAAACCTGGCCCGCCGGCGGAGATCAATGGAAAACCGGCGGCGCTCCGGTGTGGGTCACCGGGAACTACGATCCCGAGACCAACTTGGCGTTTTTCGGCACCGGCAACGGTGGCCCGACGATTGGCGACAATCGGCCCGGCGACAATCTGTATACTGCGTCGACCATCGCGTTCGACGTCGCGACGGGAGCCATCAAGGGGTATCACCAATACCATCCGAACGATTCGTGGGATTACGACGAAGTGTCGCCGCCTATTCTGGTCGACTACCAGCGCAATGGGCGCACCATCAAGGGCCTGATCGATGTGGCGCGCGACGGCTACCTATGGTTTCTGGAACGCAGCGCCGGCCCGATCAAGTTTGTCGAAGGCAAGCCATACGTCTTCAACAACGTCATCCGCAGCGTCGATCCGGGTACGGGCCGTCCCGATATCGATCCGGCGCACAAACCCGGCACCAACGCACCGGCCGAATTTTGTCCCGGCGTCCATGGCGGCAAGACCTGGCCGCCGATTTCGTACAGTCCTAAGACGCGGATGATCTACATCCCGGCCAATAACAATATTTGCGGGCACAACGGCGGCGCTCCGAATGTCACTTACACGCCGGGCAGAGGATTCGTCGGCATTCAAGGCGGCTTTCCTCCGTTGATCGTGCCGGGCGCCGATCACTTTGGCGAAGTCCAGGCCTGGAACGTCGATACCGGCAAGGAGGTGTGGACCCACAACTACGCGCGCTCGCCGAATTGGGGATCGATGCTTGCCACCGGCGGTGGATTGGTCTTCAGTGGAGGGACCGCCGATCGTAAGTTCCATGCCTTCGACGCGGCCACCGGAAAACTGCTGTGGGAGTTCCCCATGAGTTCGGGCGTCGAGGCGCCGCCGACTTCTTTCTCGGTGAACGGGAAGCAATACATCGCCGTGTTGGCGGGCTGGGGTCAGGATGCCGGCGGAGAGGTGAATACAATGAGCCGATTGTTCCCAGGCGAGGTTCCGCCTATGCCGGATGGCGGCTCGGTGTGGGTGTTCGCGCTGGAGTAGAGACTTATTGCTGCGTGGTTGGCGGGAGCAGGGAAAGCACGGGGAAGATGAATCCCGGCGAAGTATTCGCATTCGCCAGAATCGCCGTGGTCACGCCGGTAACGTTGTCGAAAACCTCGAGCGTGGCGCTTACGTTACAGAAGAAAGACTGGGTGGATCCCACTTTCACCACGCCGCTGACATCCACGTGCGCCGCTGTGGTACTAAGCTCCGAACGGGCCAGATCGAGAAAATCGGCCTGCCCGAAACCCAGGTTCGCGACGGTCTTCTGCTTGATCAGCTTTCCCTGGCCATCGTAAAGATTCAGGTCCACTTTGCAGGGGATCTGGGCGATGGAAACCGCGATGGGCGGAGCGATCCGCACCAGGTTGACTACGTTGAGCCGGGCCGTCTGGCCCGTGCCAAGTCCGATCATTCCGAATGAGAACGTGGGACTCGGCGCGGCAAGAATCGGTGACGCCGATCTTTCCTGTGCGGTGAGTGTCGCCCGCGTCAAGAGCAGAGCGGCTCCCGCCAGCGAAAGCAGGAATAACCATTTATTTCGCATAGAAATCAACTCCTCCGATATCGATCCGAATGCCACCCCTATGGTAGCTGGCAAGCGAAGTTCGACGCTTCGTCAATGCTCCCCGAGCCTTTGTACTTCGCGACTTGTGGATATGGGCACAGTGGACGCGTGCGATCCACCTTGCCGGCGATGCTGTGCGACGCGATGATCTTCTCCGGCGCCTTGCCCTGTTCCACCCACTGCTCGAGCACGCTCACTTTATCGAAAACGTTGGGTCCTTCGCCACCGCCACAATGACCCATACCCGGTTCCATGAACAACCGCACGTTGTTCGATGTCTTGGACGCGCCGCCCAACGTATCCACCACACTCTTGTAGTACTTGATGGTGTTCAGCGGAGAGACGTTCGAATCGGCCCAGCCGTGATAAATGAGCAGCTTTCCGTTGTGCGCGAAAAACGGCTTGAGGTTGGAATCGGTTGCATTCATCACCGCGTTTTCCGGCTGATCCTCCAATGCGAGGCCTTTATCGAAGTCGAACGTCTTCCAGTCCCAGGCGGGATTCTTGAAGACCACGTACTTGAAATGGTCGAAGATGTTGGCCGAAGGATCGGGCCCGGCCGCCTGGATGCCCCAGTTCAGCTCGCTTCCAGGCGCGAGCGATGGAAACAGTACTTGCCCGGTCCGGGGATTGGTCGCCGCGCTGTAGATTTTCCTGGCGGCGTCCACTTGCGGCGCAGTGAGGCATGACGGACCGTCGCCGTTCCTGCAAAGCAGCACCTTGGGATCGAACTTGCACCTGGTGGGATCTTCGATGAGTCCGTCCTTGGCCCCATCGCGCAGGTCGCACGTGGCCAGCGCGGCCTGGTGAATCACGGGATACTTGGCGGGCGGAATGTAACTGGCCGGATCTTTCAGCACAGCGAACGCGATCCACAGTGAGATTGCCGTGCGGTTGGCGGGTGCGCCGGCGATGATGCCGTCGTAATCGTCCGGAAACTTCTGGGCCTCTTTCAGTCCCTGCCGCCCGCCGGTGGAACAGCCGTTCCAATACGAAAGCCGCGGGGCGCTGCCGTAGAATGCCTGAACGATGGCCTTAGCCTTGAGGGTCATCTCATGCTCGGAGCGCCAGCCAAAGTCGATCAGTTGTTCGGGATGCTCCAGGGCGAAGCTTCCGCTGCCGCCCACGTGTCCGGTGTCCGTGGACGCGCCCGCATAGCCGGCTTTGACCGCATCCGCGAGGGCGGAATAACTGATCACACCTGCCCAGCCCCCATTGCCGACCGACTGCAGCTTGCGGTTCCAATTCGACGTCGGGAGCCAGAATTCGACCTTGATATCGGAATCGCTGGAGGGCTTGAGCGTCGCTGCCACCCGGCAAAATTCGGGAAGGTCCTTATAGGCGTTGGCGCCCTTGCCTTTTCCGGCCGGTCCAGGTGGCGAGAATTGTCCCGCCGGCACGATCTGCGCCGATGTGATGGTGGTGTTCGGCAACGCCAGCGACGCGAGACTTTCGCATGAGGCCGCGAATGCGGGTGAAGCGATGCACCCGAGAATCAGCAGGGAATTACGCATGGTCTCCTCCAGGCTGCGGATCAGTATACACCTTCAGTCAGCTGAACTATGATGATGCGGAGGAGGTGGGCATGGGACGTTGTTTCTTGGGAATGCTCGCCGCAGTCTTCGTCGGTCACGGATTAGGAACGGCGCAGGATTTCGATGGAAAGAAGGTAGCAGCCGCACTCACCCGGAAGAATATCCCACCGTCGCCGCGTCTTTCCGACGGACATCCCGACCTCGGCAACGACAAGGGATCCTGGGAACCTCCAGGCGTGGGAGACATGGCCGGTACTGGAGGCGGTTTCGCTGGCACCGCGCAGCCGGAGAAGAAGGTCGACGTTCCTTTTCTTCCGTGGGCCAAAGCGGCGTACGATCAGCGCAACGCCAACGTCACGAAAGACGATCCCGAGGGGTTTTGTCTTCCTTCGGGAATCCCGCGCATGTATGCGACCTCCTTCCCGTTTCAGATTTACCAGATGCCCAACCGCATTCTGTTTGTTTTTGAAGGCGGTGCGCACATGTGGCGAGTCGTTTACATGGATGGGCGGAAGCACACGCCTCCGGACAAGCTAAATCCTACCTACCTGGGCGAAGGGATCGGCCGCTGGGAGGGAGACACGCTGGTGGTCGATGTCACCGGATTGAATGATCGAAGCTGGGTGGACGCAGCGGGACATCCGCATACGGAGCAGCTCCACGTAATCGAGCGTTTCACGCGCGTAAATGAGCTGATTCTGCATTACGAAGCGACCATTGAAGATCCCGGAGCGTATTCCAAGCCGTGGACCACGAGCTGGAATATCCTGTTCCACCCCGGCATGGAACCGTTCGAGTATATCTGCCAGGAGAATAACGCCGATCTGAAGCATCTGGTCGGCAAGTAACCCGCCAAGTGTATCAAGACTTGTGCGGTTCGCAACCCGATCCGTCAGCTTTGCAGTGACAATCGAGACAACCGTGCTCCGCACAGCTTCCACACACGACCCGAACCTGCTTACGCAGAGCCTCGCGAGCCCGATGCACTCGAACGGCCGCGTTCCCCGAAGTAATTCCCGCCTTCTTCGCTAGGTCATTCAAACTGCCCTCATCCAGATCGATAATCCGCAGGGCGTCCCGGTATTCAGGCTTGAGTGTATCGAGCAATCCGGAAACGCACTGGCAGATCTCGTCTTTGAGCTCCACCTCGGGAGCCTCGTGTGCGACAAATTCCTTGCCCCAGCCTTCCATCGCGCGCTCGGTGGAGGCGCGGTGGCGATAGTGATCGATCACGGCGTTCCGAAGCACCCGGTAAAACCATGCCACGATGCTTTCTTCATCGCGCACTTCAGCGCCGCGCTCCAGGCCCTTTACAAATGCCGATTGCAGAATGTCTTCGGCGGCGGCGCGCGATTCGACCCGAGTCTGGAGGAATGCCAGGAACTGCCGGTGATGTTCCACCAAGCGCTGGATCGCCTCTGGAGTGAGCGAAGCTGATGATTCTGAAGTGGTTGCCACCACGCTCAGCCTAACACGCTCCACGGACTGTAATGTTTCGGGGGAATGTCCGTCAGCCTCAGTGAAAGCGCAGAGAGCGCTGGAAAGAAATAAGGAGAAAGACAATGACCAACGTAAAGAATGAGACTAAGAATTCCGGAAAGTGTAACTGCGGATGTGGGACGTGTTCCTGCGGTTGCCCGAAGAACGAATGCCGCTGCCAGGAGACGAATTGCCAGTGCGGTTGCGGCAAGCCCGTTGCCGGCCGCTGATCGCCTACTCTTGCCGCAGGGCGGACATCGGGTCGATCTTGGCGGCACGGCGCGCGGGGATCCAGCAGGCGATCCCCGCGGTCAACGCAACTAGGCCGGTGGCAATCCAAAGTTGCCCCGGATTCGCGGACTCCAGGCCAGGTAGGAAACTACGTAGAGAATGCATGGCCAGGAGCGCAAACCCGAGTCCGATCGTAAGCCCGATCGCAACGGTCAGGAAGCCCTGGCGGAATATTAAAGCAAGCACGTCCCAGGGCATCGCACCGACCGCCACACGGACCCCGATTTCCTGTGTTCTCCGCGAAGTGGTATACGAAATCACCCCGTAAACGCCGGCGGCCGACATGGTCAGTGCCAGGACGGCCGTCACCGCGAGCAGCATCATGATGAATCGCCGATCGGCAACCGAGTCGGCGATAAGAGCCGTCATCGTGGTGCTGAGGAACACGGGCTGATTTGGGTCGATCGCCGCGATGGTTCGCCGAATTGCTTTTTCCAGATCTCCCGTGGGCCGTTGGGTGCGTACAACCACGAAAGAGGAATTCCGCATGGCTCCAGCCGCCAGGTAAACATTTCCCTTGGCCGCTTCGTTCAGTGCGGCGTGGCTCGCGCTGGAGACGACTCCAATGACACGCTTCCAGTTGTTCGGATTCTCCGGCGTGCAATAGACGCAGACTCGCTGTCCAAGGGCGCTGGAGCCTGGCCACAAGCGCGCGGCGATAAAATCATTCACGATCGCAGAGTCATTTGAGTCGGCCATCTCCTCTTCGCGGAACCAGCGGCCTTCAAGGAGACGGACGCCCATGGTTTGGAGATACTCGCCGCCCACGTCGTCTATTTCTCCCTCGATCTTTGTCCCTTCTGCGGCACTCACGTATCCGCCGTTATTCTCGCCGCTAAAGGGGAGTGCATCCACGGTTCCCGCACTTTCGACCCCAGGAAGCGCGCGCACCGAATCCAGAATTCGCTTGTAGAACAACGCTCGTTGTGCGGGATCGGGGTATCGCTCGCGAGCGGGCAGCACCACCGAGGCCAGAATGCGATCCGCCTGGAAGCCGGGATCGGCGCGGATCAACTTCACAAAGCTGGTCAGGAGTTCCCCGCCGATCACCACCAGGACGACGGAAATGGCCACCTCGGCTGCGACCAGTGAGGATCGCGTACGGTCGGGTCTTCCGGATGCCGCGCCGCGAGTGCCAAATCCGCCGATCGCGATCACTTTTCCGCGGGTCAGGCGAAGCGCGGGCGCAATGCCGAACAAGATTCCGTTGACGACCGCTAGCGCAAGAGCGAACCCGAAGATCGTCCCATCCGCGTGCGCGGCAGCCAACCGGGGAATGTTTACCGGAGACAGGGCCGGCAGGATCTTCCACGCCGCTGCAGTCAGGATATAGCCGGCAAGTCCGCCCAGCAGCGCCAGCAGGCAGCTTTCGGTAAGGAGCTGGCGGACGATCCGGATTTGTCCCGCACCGATCGCGAGCCTCACGTCGATTTCGCGCTGCCGGGCAAGCCCGCGCGCCAGCAGCAGATTGGCAACATTGGCGCATCCGATCAGCATAAACAGCACAGCGGCGGCCATCAGCAGCAGCAGACCGTTGGTGGCGATTCCGACGGTCCGGTCGCGCACAAAGTTTAAGCGAAGAGTACGGTCGCGATTGGTTTCGGGAAAATCGTGGCTGAGCGTCTCACTGATCGAAGCAAGGTCCTGGCGCGCCTCGGTCAACGTCACTCCCGGTCGCAACCTTGCCACGGCGCCAAGTGCCGCATTCGGATTAGCCGGCGTGTTGAACGGCGCTGCCCAGAAATCCCTGTACGGAGAAGGCGTATGAGCCGCTTGCCTGCGAAGTGGAAAGTCGAAATCGGGCGGCATGACGCCGACCACGAGGCAAGAGTGTCCATTGACTGTCACGTTCCGGCCTACGATGGAATCGTCCGAGTTGAACCGTCGCGCCCATAGGCCGTAGCTCAGGATTATTACGTCCGAGTGGCCGGGTTGATCCTCTTCCGGAAGGACGTTGCGTCCGAGCATCGGCGAGACACCCAGAACTCGGAACAAGTTCGCATTCATCCGTACGCCGTAC
Organism: Bryobacteraceae bacterium; assembly: GCA_025980665.1. GTDB lineage: Bacteria > Acidobacteriota > Terriglobia > Bryobacterales > Bryobacteraceae > Palsa-187. Next base: position 105,206 of record JAICXC010000001.1, on the reverse strand, counting down.
AGCGCTTCCGGTGTCGAAGTCGCATCGCCTGCAAGATCGAAAATGGCGTTGCTGTACACGCCTGTCGATTCGAGCGTGCGCGTCCTTCGATCCAGCTCACGGGTATCATTCCAAACGATCCAGTCGCTAGTCGCTTGCTCCTGCATCTGGGGGAATTCGCTGCCCAACTGCACCAGCTGTTCCGCGTGCGCATATGGGAGCGGATCGATCAACACCGATTTGATCGCGGCGAAGACGACGGCCGTCGCGCCCACACTCAGCGCGATCGACAGGAGAGCGATTCCCGTCGGAACGGGCGTGCGCCGGAATATCCGTGTAGCGATTCGGATGTCCTGCAGGACCGACATTGTCCTAATTCTATGAAATTGGGAGCCGCGACTAGTCGCCCTCACATTGGACCGTCGATTGCTCGTCCCTGCCGTATGGAATGGAAGCCAGGCGGAATCAGTGACGACGTTGAGGATCGCCGCAGCGAAGGCGGTGGCGGATTTTCGGGGATGGGCTTCGGCGGACGTCACATCGGTATCGGGGGAGCTCTTGTTCTGCTCGTTCTGAGCCTGTTATTCCATCGCAATCTTTTCACTCTGTTTCTAGGCGATTCCGATTCTGCCAGCCCCGTGGCGACGTCTACGCCTCAGTCTACTGCCGCAGAAAATACGGAGGTGCAGTTTGTCTCGTTTGTTTTGGATGATGTACAGGCAACCTGGCAGAAATTACTACCCGCGCAAGGTGGCACGCAGTATCGGCACGCCAAGCTAGTGCTGTTCCGCGACTCAATCGATTCCGCTTGCGGGCAGGCGGAGAGCGCCACAGGACCTTTCTATTGCCCTGACGACGAGAAAGTGTACCTCGACTTAGGCTTTTTCGACGAGTTGCGGGGACGCTTTGGGGCTCCCGGGGAATTCGCGCAGGCGTATGTCATCGCCCACGAAATCGGACATCACGTGCAGAAGATCTTGGGCATCGAAAGCCGGGTGCAGCGTATGCGGTCCAGTGATCCGCGCGAGGCGAATCCGCTATCCGTCCGCCTGGAACTCCAGGCCGACTGCTTCGCCGGTATCTGGGCAATGTCGACCGAGCAACGCAAAATCGTCGACCAGAGTGACGTGCAGGCCGCGCTCCAGGCAGCCGCGGCCGTGGGAGACGACCGCCTTCAGAAGATGGCAACCGGCCGCGTCAGTCCGGAGAGTTTCACACACGGGTCATCGCGCGAGCGCACTCAATGGTTTCAGACCGGTCTAAATTCCGGTCAGGTCTCCAGTTGCGATACCTTCGGTCACTAGTTTCCCAACGCCTTCGTTAGATGATATAGTTCAAAATCATCTTGGAGGGTGTTCATGAAGCATTTGGTCTTGATACTAGCTGGTTTGCTTTCGTTCTACGTGGCGGCGGCGCTCCCGCAACAATCCGCGCAGCTCACGTGGGCGTACCCCGTGCCTGATAAAAATCCTCCGCCCGCGGGCGATGCGAAAGAGGTGAAGCGGCTGCCGGGGAGCACCAAATCCTACACCCAGGCGCAAATCGACGATCAGCTCAATCCGCCGGATTGGTTTCCGCAGGAACATGCACCGCTACCTGGGATCGTGGAGCATGGATTCCAGGTGCAAGCCTGCGGATCCTGCCATCTGATGTCGGGGAATGGACATCCGGAGTCCGCTATGCTCGCGGGCCTACCGGTGGCGTACCTCCTGCGGCAGATGCAGGATTTCAAGAGCGGCGCTCGCAAAGATCCCATGGTCTACGAGCCGTCGCAGCGTGCCGCGCGGATGAATGCGATCGCCAAAGGCTTGCCGGACGAAGACATGCGCAAAGCCGTCGAGTTTTTCGCGGCGCTGAAGCCGGCCGTCTGGTACAAGGTCGAAGAAGCACAGACGGTGCCGAAAACCTGGGTCAACGGCGGACGCATGCGCTTCGCGCTGACGGGAGGCGGGACCGAGCCGATCGGCAATCGCATCGTCACCTTGCCGCAGGATCCAGTGAGAGTCGAAAGCCGCGATCCACATTCGGGATTCATCGCCTATGTCCCACCGGGTAGCATCAAGAAGGGCGAGACCCTGGTTAAAACCGGCGGCTCCGGCAAGACCATCGCTTGCGAAATCTGCCACGGCGAGGGACTCAAAGGCCTGGGCGATGTGCCGCGGCTGGCGGGGATTCATCCGATCTACATCGTCCGGCAGCTTTACAATTTTCAGACCGGCGCGAATAGCAGCACGGCTGGCGCGCAGATGAAGAAGGTCGCCGAGAAGCTGACCGAGGATGACATGATCGCCATCGCGGCGTATGCAGCGTCCCTAGCTCCCTAGTTAACGCGTTCCAGGAAGCGGGCCGCCAGCCTCACCGCGGACCACTTTCGTATCCTGACCCTGAGCTTCCAGTTGCCGGGCTGCCGTGAGCGCGTCCAGCATCATGTAATTGCCTTCGTGGCAGGCGTATTCGTATAAGTGATATTCGGGGTCGAGCTTGAATGGATACCGAAGCGTGTACGGCTTGGTCCACACGTTCGGATCGCTGATGGTGGCTTCCCACGTCAGTTCATCGGGCGCGGTACGCGTGAAGCGTTCGACGATTTTCGCGGCGTCCGTGTAGCGACCGCCTGCACCCGATTCAGGACGCAGGTTGGTCGTCTCGACCACAAGCGTGTTGCCCTCCCAGTGGCCGACCGAATTCCCCATGTACATCTTGATGTCCTTGCCCACGTGTTTGCGATTGTCTAACGGGATCACCCGCTGTTCATGCACCATTTCGCTGCGAATCACGACATATCCCGGAGCCTGGATGATGTCGTTACCGAAGTTATAGACCGTGTAGAGCATCGTCGCCGGGAACCCGCGCGTGATGCAGCGGCTGTAGTAGTCGAAATCTTCCCAGGAGTCGACCTTGTCCGGGAAATGCTGCCCGGGTCCGAGCCCACCGCGTTCTGCCGCGACAATCTTCTGAGCCTGTGGAGTCATGGGAGGTATGCGTCCATCTGGAGGATCGACCACTACGGAAGTCTGCTTGGTCCTCTTGCCGCCTTCACTCCAGTACAGCGGCGGATTAATCGTGATCTGATTCTCGTATTGCTTCTGGATACTCGCGGATTGCTGCGCCGCATGCACTTCGGTTTGCGCGAACTCTTCGTCTGACAGAACCTCTTTGTCTTTCACACTCCCCGCGCGCTGCATGGGGATGTTGAACTGCGCCGGCCAGTTTCCCTGGAGGTCGGGATCGCCCCAGGGGGTCTTGGGAGGCGTGTAGGCTTTCTTCGCCGATCTGAGCGCAGGTGCAGCGGGTCGGACGGTTTGCGCGAAGGACGCGGTTAAGAGTCCGGCCGCGAGGGCGAGAAGGCGATAGTTCATGAACAACCTCCTTCAGAACGACTACAGTCTATCAGGCAGCAGTCCCTTGCGCTCAGAGCGCGAGTAGCGCTATATCTTGGATTCATGAAACGAGCCTTGTTCTTGGCCTGCATGGCGATATGCGCGCCGGTATTTTCCCAGCAGGGCCACCCATTGACGGGAACCTGGTCCGGAGATTGGGGTGCGACGTCGACCCAACGCAACCAAGTCACCTTCGTGTTGAATTGGGACGGCAAGAACGTCACCGGCCTGATCAATCCGGGCCCGGATTCCATCCCGATCACCAGCGTTTTCGTGGATCCTGCCACTTGGACGGTTCGGATCGAGGCGGATACGAAGAATAAGATGCACATTTCAGCCGAGGGCAAGCTGGAGGATCTCGGGTCGTACCATCGCACCATTAAGGGCACGTGGACTCAGGCATCGACGAAAGGTGATTTCAAGATTACGCGGGACTAGCGGACAATGAGGCCCTATTACGTTCTATTGGTCGCCGTGAGCGCGTTCGCGCAGAGCGCGACGACCTACGACAGCTCGCGGCAGGTGAAGCTGACGGGCAGCGTCACCAAGATCGACTGGGCGAATCCCCACGCATTTCTCTTTATAAACGTGAAGGATGCCGCAGGGACGGTCGCCAACTGGGCGCTGGAATTCGGCAATCCGCTGGATCTTGAGAAGGACGGCTGGACGCGGAATTCTCTGCGCATCGGCGATACAGTCAACGTGGAGGGCATCCCGGCACGCGAGCCTCGCAGGCAGGCTTTCGCGAAATCGGTGACGCTCGCGAAAACAGGCAAGAGACTCTTCGTAGCCGTGCCGAAGAAACCGGCCGCTGTTGCGGCGCATGAGCCAACCCCGCGCTGGCCCGATGGTCAGGTTCGCCTGGGGCCCCCTCCCGGCAAAAAAGGATATTGGAATGCGCCGAGCGCAAACGCTTTGGTCGATCGCACCGCTGGCCAGATCACGATGAACGATGAAGGCCTCCTAAAGAACCTCTCCGACGTGGATCGAGTGGCTCCCTTCCAACCGTGGGCTAAGTCGGTGTACGAGTATCGTCAGCGTACTCTCTTGAAGGATGATCCTCTGACGCGCTGCCTTCCGCCAGGGGGACCGCGGCAGTTCCAAATGCCGAATGGCTTTCAGTTCATCGAACAGCGCGAGCTGGGCCGCATCCTGGTGCTGCTCGGTGGCGCGGATCGAAACTGGCGTGTCATCTTTACAGACGGCCGTCCGCAAGGGCAGGCCGACGAGGTCGTGCGCGGGTACTATGGCAATTCGGTGGGAAAATGGGATAAGGACACCTTGATAGTTGACGTGGTCGGCTTCAACGAGCATTTCTGGTTCGCCAATGGCGGCCTTCCGCACACCGAAGCCCTGCATTTGACCGAACGCTTCACCAGGCCGGATCTCGACACGTTGAAGTATGAGGTGACTGTGGACGATCCACGGACCTACACGCACCCGTGGAACGGCGGCTGGAACATACAGTGGGTTCCAAACGAAGAGATTCAGGAATATTTCTGCGAGGAAAACGTCGAGGCTACATTATCTGGTAAGGAGAGCTACAAATGAGAGTCAACGCAATCGCTTCACTGATAGGGCTCGGTCTGATGTTAGTGGCAGTCAAGCCCGCCGCGGCGCATCACTCGTTTGAGGCCGAATACGACGGCAATAAAGTCGCGACTCTAACCGGATTCGTCACCAAAGTGGATTGGGTGAATCCGCACGCCTACATTTTCTTCAACGTGAAAGACGAGAGTGGTATGACCAAGGAGCTCCGTTTCGAGCTGGGTCCGCCCTACGCTTTGACGCGCGGCGGGTGGAAGCGCGACACCGTGAAGATCGGCGACAAGATCACAATCGAGGGCGCGGCGGTCGCCAAGGATGCCAAGAATGCCTGGGTCGGCGCAATGCAGACAACGTCTCTCATCACGGAGAGCGGTCAGAAGCTGCCAACGAGGTAGGTGACGGTGAGAATCGCGGCCGCCTTCATTGCCCTATTGCCGATGGTTTCTTTCGGCCAAGCAAAACAGCCGCCGGAGCCCACTCCGCGCTGGCCCGATGGCAAAGTGAATTTGGGATCGGTACCCGGCAAGAAAGGGTATTGGGAAGTCCGTCCCGGCCTGGGCGGTTTTCCCCGCGCGAATGACGTGCCCTTTCAACCGTGGGCCAAAGCCGTTTACGAATACCGCACTGCCACCTTCTCGCAAGACTCGCCGCTGGTCGATTGCAAGGCAGCGCCCGGCCCGGCATTTCTCAACGCACCCGGATTTGAGATCGTAGATGTCCCCGAGCTAAAGAGCATTTTCATCCTGAATATGGCCGGACCGCACTCCTGGCGCGTAATATACATGGACGGCCGCATGCATCCTCAGGGTGAGGACGTCCGACCGACCTACCTGGGCCACTCGATCGGCCACTGGGAGGGCGACACTCTGGTGATCGATTCGGTGGGCTTTAATGAAAAGATGTGGGCCGTGGGGGCGTTTCCGAACACCTCACAGCTCCACCTGGTTGAACGCATCTCGCGCCCGAACCTGAAAACGCTGTCGTACGAAGTTACGGTAGACGATCCCGGCGCATATACGAAATCGTGGTCCGGCAAATGGACCATCACCGAGACGACGGCCTCGAAGTGGATCGCCGACGGCGAAATGTTCGAATATATCTGCGAGGACGCGGGCCGTTAAGGGCGGGCTTCCGCGAGAGGGCCGGAGTCGATTAACGTGACCAAATCGGCCTGTGGTCGAGGCTGCCGATGCTGAACGGCTGCTATGAAGATCTCCACGTTCCCGAGCACGTCCGGAAGATCGCCGGGAAGATTGGCGGGGAAACGGAATTGGTTCCAGACGTGCGCGATGGTCGTGGCTGGCGTATTAATGAATGGCGCCAGTTGCATTTGAGTCTCGCCTGCGTGGCTTCGCGCACGATCAGAAGCACCTAGAACCACACGGAGGAAGTCCACTAACGCGCGGCGCTTGTCGGGGTCCTGCAAGACCTTGGTCGTGGTGTTCAGGTTGAATCGTTCGCGATAGACGGACGAATTCTCCAACACCACAGCTTCGCTCCCCAGGACCTCGATCGAGTTTTCCGCGTGAGGTTCCCAAATCGCCACTGCGTCCACATCGCCTCGCTTAAGGGCCGCAGGCATATCGGGACCCTCCAGGTTGACGAAGTGGATATCTGTTTCAAGCAATAGTCCTGCTTTGCGCAACATCTCCCGCAAGAAGTATTGCGACGAAGTGTTGACGGTTGCGGCCACTTTCTTTCCGCGAAGATCTTCAACGCGGCGAATGCCGGTGGAGCGCCGAGCGATAATGCGATAACGCGCTTCGGCGAGTGTAAGGACGATGCGAATTCCCGGCTCGGCGATCGAGTTGAGAAGCATCTGCGTTTCTGATCCCGTAGCCGCGTCGACACTGCCACGCAACAGTTGCTCCATGGCCACGCGACCGTTGGGGACCGGGACGATCTGCACGCCGGGCATTCGCTCAGCCAGAAAAATGGGAGCCGATTCGATGGTGGTGGAGTTGACGGCGATCTTGATCTGCGCGCCAGCCGTCGCCGCGAACAGGAGAAAAAGGAGCAGCGCATTTCGCATCTAGTTGGGAGCCTTCGCCGAGTCGAGCACGCGCAACCAGTTTTCGCCGAGAATTTCAGGCGTTGCCAGATTGTGTTTGCGCAGGGCCTCTACGAGATCGGGATAGTGACTGGCATCGAAATTCTTCAACGTGCTGCGTGCGTGGGTTAGGTCCAATCCAATCGCCACACTCTTCGGGCCACCGATCGCAACGGCGTGCGCAACGTGAGCGACCCAATCATCAAGTGACGGAACCAGAGCTTCGCCTTCGGGCGATTCGTGCCAGGGCTGGGAATAGAAACGACGCCAACGGTCACCCTGTTGCGCGTCCAGCGCGTCGATGTACTCGCCATAATCCTGATTCGGTGAGCGAATCAATGAGAGCTCCGCGAAAAGAATTTGCTCGCGTGTAACGCCATTCACGGGAATTGAACGCTTGCCGCGCGACCAATCGTAATACCGCTGCCCGATTTGTTCGGCCGCGCTGTGGATCCCGATCATGCCGCCCTTTGCTATCAAAGCGCGCAGGACGTCGTCGGAAAGATTAGCTGGATTGGAACATATCGCGCGCAGAGCCACATGACTGGCGACCACGGGAGCGCTGCTAGCCGCGATGATCTGGCGCTGCGCGGCTTCCGTTGCATGGGAAATATCGATCAGCATGCCAAGCCGATTCATCTCCGCGATCAGGCGGCGGCCTTTCTCATTGATGCCGGACCATTTGACGCCGCCACGCACCGAGGAGTCCGCATAGGCCGTCGTCACCTGGCTCGAAAACTGGATCACGCGAACGCCCAGACGATACCAGAGCCGCAGGATATCGATATCGCCCTCCTGATCGAACCCGGCTTCGATGCTGAGCATCACGGCCATCTTTCCGCTGGCGACGATGCGCCGCACATCGGCGGAAGTGAGCGCGAGCTCCATCTGGTCGCGATGCGCTTCGAGCGTCCGATGAAACGTCTCGATCAGACGTCCGGCGTGCTTTACGGTGGTGTTATAGGTGTTGTAGCCGTAAGGCGCGATGTTCTCGATGACGAAGTTGACGCCGCCGCTGCGGGCTCGGGCGTAATCGAATTGGCCCACGGGCTGAGGTTTCCACGGATCGATGCCTTCCCAGTACACGCGGTTGGTGATGTGTACGTGGCCATCGGCCAGAATCTGAGCGTGGAGCGCGGCGCAGAAAGCGAACAGCAAAACTCTCTTTATAATTGCAAGCACGTGGAACCCCGGCTATTGTAGCAAGCATGTTCTCATCTAGCGTTGGGGCGGATGAGTAAAGGCTAGCGTGACGACATCAACTGCCGCAGGAGCGCCGCAGTGCTTTCGCGCATTGTCGGCTCGCCGCCGATACGGGCCCGCACACCTTTTCCCATGGCGACATCGAGCGCGGTGCGGCCCTGCTTGTCTTTCGCATCGAGATTGGCGCCGTGTTCCACCAGGTACTTCACGATGCCGTCGGATGCCTGCGCGGCGATATGCAGCGCCGTCTGGCCCGCGTCGTTAGCTGCGTTGATGTCGACGCCCGCATCGACACCTAATTCAACCAGGAACTTCACAGCCGCGAGTAGTTCCGCTTCGGTCGCGTAATCCTTCGCGAAAACTCCCGTGCCGCGTCCAACGCCGGACGCGAGCATCAGAGCGGTAGTTCCGTTTTTCTGCTTCAGCGAGGCGTCCGCGCCATGAGCCATCAGGACGCGCATCGCGGCGACGTCGCCGTTTTTGGCGGCGCGCATCAGAGGCGTGGTCCCTTCGGCCAAGCTGGGTTCGCCGGGTGTGTGGGCGCGAGTGAGCGTAGGCGATTTCAGGGCAGCGTTGGGATTCGCGCCGTGGGCGAGCAGAATCGGCAGCAGATCCACGGCGCTGAGTTGGTCGGTGGATTTGCGGCCCGGGCGGCCATAGATCTCGCCCAGCGTACTCATGTCGACAGCGGCATACAGCGCAGCCATACCAGTGACATCGGCGATGTTAGGGGCGGCGCCTTTCTTGGCGAGCATGCCTGCCGTGTCGAAGTGCCCGTTGAGGATCGCCAGGTGCAGCGCCGTGGTTCCGTCGGGATCGGCGAGATTCAGGTCGGCTCCCGCTTGCGCTAGTGCCCGAGCGGCTTCAAGTGATCCTTGCCGCGCGGCATACATCAACGCCGTCCAGCTCCCGTGAGGCAGGATGGTGGTGACACCTTCCAGGCCGAATCGGTCTTTCGAGTAAACCAGCTTGTCGGATCGTGTGTTGGGATCCGCGCCGTGCTCGATCAGCGCCCGCACCGCTTCCGGATGATTCTCCGCCGCGGCCCACATCAACGCAGTTTCGCCCAGCGAACTTTCGCGTGCATTCGCGTCCGCGCCGCGGGCCAGCAGCATCCTTACGACTTCGGCGTCCCCAGTTCGCGCCGCAGTCATGAGAATCGCGTCAGTGGGGTGCGCTCCGGCCTGTAAGAGCATCTGGATCAATGGGGCGCTGGCGTTTTCGGCAGCCAGCGATAAGGGAGTCACACCGTAGCGATTCGCGGCATCGGGATTCGCTCCAGAGTGAAGCAGACGCTGCGCGGCCTCCACGTCGTTGGCGCGAACCGCCCAGTGCAGTGGAGTGGTTCCGTCTGGGTCGTCCGCCGCCGCAAGTGTGAATGCCAGCGCGGCGAGAAGCAGGAGCACGCATTTAGAAGAGATCATCGACTAGCCCTGTGCTGTCGCCGTAGTGCTCGATGGGAGTGTCGTACTTCGCCGCCACGGTGCGCCATAGATTGCCGACCGGAGTCCGTTTGGGAAGCTCGATGTGGCGGTGACCCTTCAGGCCTCCGCTCATGGCGACCACCGGCAGAGGATCGGTGGCATGACCATTCGAATCGCCCATGCCCGCGCCGTAAAAGATGAGCGACTGGTCCAGCAGCGATCCAGGCCCATCTTCGGTGCGACGCAGCGTCTCCAGGAACTTCGCGAACAATCCGACGTGGTACGTGTTGATCTTCACCACCTGCGCCATCTTGTCGGCCTTGTTCTGGTGATGCGAGACGGAATGGTGTTGCTCGCTTACACCCAGTTGCGGATACGTCCGCTGGCTGAGTTCGCGCGAGAGCATGAAGGTGAACACGCGGGTCACATTAGCCTGGTACGCCGCCGCGATCAGGTCGAACATCAGGCCGACGTGCTCTTCGAAGGATTCGGGAATTCCTACGGGGGCTTCCAAAGCGGTCTCAGAGAGATGCTGCTGAGCCTCCGCCCGTTGAATCCGCCGTTCGATTTCGCGGACGTTGTCCAGATAGTCGCTGACGCGCGCGCGATCGCGGCCGCCCAAAGTGCGCTGCAGATCGTTTGCGTCTTCGGCGATCGAATCCAGAATGCTGCGCTGCGTGACCATTCTTGCGCGGCGTTCCGCCGCGGACCCCGCCGCGCCAAAGAGGCGTTCGAAGACCGCGCGCGGGTTGGTCTCCATCGGCAGCGGAGTTGTCGGCGTCCTCCACGAAATCGTATTCATGTAGGTGCAGCTAAATCCGGGCGAGCAAGCTCCTACGTAGCCAGTAAAGTCTTCCGTGGCGAGTTCCAGCGACGGCAGCGGCGTGTCCTGTCCAATCTTCTGCGCCACCACCTGGTCGATGGTGGTGTTCGCCAGCACGTCCTCGGCTTCCGTCCGCTTGGGCCACACGCCTGTGAGAAATCCTGCGCAGCTTACGGCATGGTCGCCGATTACGCTGCCAGGGTGGGAACGCGTAAGGTTGTTGATCAGCACCAGCGAGTCCTTGAATGGCTCCAGGGGCTTCAGGATCGGAGTGAATTCGAACCCCGAGCCGACGGTTTTCGGAGTCCACTGCTGCATGATCGCGCCGTTGGGAATGTAAACCACGCCGAACCGCATTGAGGGGATTGCGGCGGCTTTGGCTTGCGGGGTGAACGCTGGAACCATCGCATCCAGGAACGGCAAGGCGATGGCCGAGCCGGCGCCCCGGAGTACGGATCTACGCGATATGGATATCCGCCGCATCAGTCCTTCACTATTGTCGTACGCATCTGGAATGGCGTGCTGCGAATCACGCCCAGAATCAAAGATGACATTTTATAGTTATTCTGAGCCGCCTCGCGAACGATTCCGCGCACCGCCGGCATATCGCGATAGTCCAGCCCTCGGCCCAGCGCATAGATCAACAGCTTCTCAGCCATCGTTCCGGCGAACATTTCGGGACGGCTCACTATCGCGTTCCTCAGATCGACCACACCGTTCACCTTGGTTCCATCGGCTAGTTCCCCGGAAACATCAATCGATTCACCCGCGTCCCGCGTGCGCCACGCTCCCACCGCGTCGAAATTCTCCAGCGCCAGCCCGATGGGATCCATGGTCTTGTGACAGCTCGCACATACGGCATTGGCGCGATGCTCCACCATCTGCTCGCGCATGGTGAGAGGTTTCTCCCGGTCTTTATTCTCTTTGAGCAGAGGAACATCGGGCGGAGGCGGCGGCACCGGCATCCCCAGAATGTTCTCCAGGATCCACTTGCCACGCACCACGGGAGACGTTCGCTCCGCGTGCGAGGTCAACGCCAGGATGCTGCCTTGCCCCAACAATCCGCGGCGGAAATCGTCGTGCAAAGTGACGCGGCGGAACTGACTCCCGTAAATTCCGGTGATTCCGTAATGCCTTGCCAGGCGTTCATTGAGGAAGGTATAGTCCGCCGTAAGAAGATCCAGCACCGGGCGATCCTCGTTGAGGATGCTCTCGAAGAACAACTCAGTTTCGCGTTGGAACGCCTGCCGGAGGTTATCGTCGAAATCCGGGAAATCGTCCGAGTTTGGCAGGACGTTACGCACATTCCGCAATTGCAGCCACTGTCCGGCGAAGTTACTGACCAGAGCATGCGACTTCGGGTCGCCTAACATTCGCAGTGTTTGCTGTCGCAACACTGCTGGATCACGTAGTTTGCCTGCGGCGGCCAGAGTGAGTAGCTCGTCATCCGGAATGCTGCTCCATAGAAAGAAAGACAGACGCGAAGCCAGATCTAGATCGCTCACTCGATAGACCGATCCGGGCGCCGCGTTCGGCGCGTCTTTCTCGACGCGCAAAACAAACTTCGGGCTGGCGAGGATACGCTCAAGCGCCAGTTCGATTCCGCCTTCGAATCCGCCGTTCTGCCGTCCGGTTTCGTAGAAGCTCAAAATCCGGGTAAGATCCGTATCACTCACGGGCTGCCGGTACGCCCTGCGAGCCAGCGCGGCGAGAATCTTCCGCGCGCAGGCCGATTCCGAAGTCGCTTTGTCGGGGTGACACACGAAAATCCGGCGGCGGCTGGGCGTATCCCCGGGACCAGTTGCATTAAAGGGACCGGTGATCGATAGCGTCTGGATATGCGGCCACCCGCTCCAGTCGAAATTGTCGGTAGAGCTGCGCTGGAATGGCTGGAGCCGGTCAGGCCGCTGGACCTGCGGACCTTCGAGAAAGGCCGCCGTGACATCGCCAGGACCCGCTTTCACTTTCACGCGCACGCGCAACCGGGCATCCACCGCGTCACCCGTCTCGGTGGGTTTTTCGAACATTGACGCCAGGTCGGCTGGACCACCGATGCTCGCGAGGTGAATCCGCTGGCCGCCCACGGTGAACTCCACCTGGTGGGCGAATTCCAGGCCGCGCATGATGTTCAGGTTGGTCCGATACAGTTTGGCTTGAAACTCGTATTCGCCGTCGAGCGGAAAATTGTAATGCACCAAAATTCCGCCCATTGTTCCCAGCGGAAGGCCTTCGATGTGCTGGTTCTGTGAGAGGTCCTGGCGAATCCGGAACGTCGTACCGGCCGGTTTCACGTTCGGATCGCCAATGGCCAGCGCGCTGATGCTCGCCGCCGCCGACAGATAACGCTCCTGAAGCGACGGTGAAAAGCCCAGGGCATCAGCAATGTTGTCGAACCCGTAGGCCGAATCGTCAGGAGGCAAGAGACTGGCTGCATCCACATCTAGGCCCAGCAGATCGCGGATGGCGTTGGCATATTCAGCTCGATTCATGCGGTGAAGCAGAGGACGGCCGGCGTAAGATTTGGCCTGTGCGGCGCTGTCGATCCGGGCCTCGATCAAGGAAACGAATTTGTGTGTCGCCTCGGCATCTGGACGCGGCATCCCGGGAGGAGGCATCGCGCCGGTGCGCAGCTTCAGAACTACTTTTTCCCAGGTCTCGGCGTCGGTGGGAATTTTCGCCAGGTGCAACGTATCCAGCATGAGGCCGCCGGTCTTGAGGCGCTGGTTGTGGCAAGTGATGCAGTATCGGTCCACCAGCTGCCGATCTTGGGCGGAGCAAATAGCTCCGAACAGCACAGCAGCGGCGATCCACAGACTTTTCGGCACCTGTTCCCCTAGGCTGAATCCTAACGTAGGCGGTCCCGCGAGGCAACCGGTCTGGACTCAAAGGATGATAATGGAGATCTGCCCCACGTCCGGGGAAATCAAGCCATGAGCATCCCTTACGAAGCCATTATTATTGGCACCGGACAGGCTGGGCCGCCCTTGGCCAAGCGCCTGACTGATGCCGGGCAGAAGGTCGCGATCATTGAGCGCGGGCTTTTTGGTGGGACCTGCGTCAATACGGGCTGCATTCCGACCAAAGCCATGGTCGCCAATGCTTATGCGGCGCATCTCGCCAGCCGCGCGGCGGAGTTCGGCGTCGTGACCGGCACCCCTCCGACCATCGACATGAAACGCGTCAAGGAGCGAAAGGACGCGATCTCGGGCCAGTCAAATCAAAGCGTGGAATCCGGGCTTAGAAAAATGCCTAAGTGTACGGTGTATCAGGGCCACGCCCGGTTCGAATCGGCCAACGAAGTGAGCGTCGGTGATGCGCGTTTGACCGCCGAGAGAATCTTCCTCAACGTGGGCGCACGCGCGGTAGTTCCTCCCATCCCCGGGCTGAATAAAATATCGTTTCTCACCAACAGCTCAATGATGCATCTTGATTCTCTTCCTAAGCATCTGATCATTGTGGGCGGCAGCTATATCGGTCTGGAATTCGGCCAGATGTTCCGCCGCTTCGGCAGCGAGGTTACGATTGTCGAAAATGGGACTCGGCTGATTTCACGAGAAGATGAGGACATTTCTGCGGCGATTCTGGACATCCTACAGCGTGAAGGCATCCAGGTTTGCCTCGGCACGAAATGCAAGAGCTTTTCGCGCTTCGGTGACGAGACCGTTGCGAGCATCGAGACGGCTGGCTTAAGCTCTGAGATTTGCGGCTCCCACGTATTGATCGCGGTTGGGCGACGCCCCAATACCGACGATCTGGGACTCGAAAAGGCCGGAGTTTCGATGGATACCCGTGGATACATCGAAGTAGACGATCAGCTCCGCACCAACGTGCGAGGTATCTGGGCTCTGGGCGATTGCAACGGCAAAGGCGGATTTACCCACACGTCGTATAACGATTTCGAGATTGTCGCCGCAAACCTGTTGGACAATGACGCTCGCAAAGTCAGCGACCGAATCCCGACATATGCTCTGTTCATCGACCCGCCGTTGGGACGCGCCGGAATGACGGAAACGGAGGCTCGGGCCAGCGGACGGAAGTTGTTGATGGGTATGCGTCCCATGACCAAAGTCGGGCGTGCGGTGGAAAAGGGCGAAACGCTGGGCTTTATGAAGGTTCTTATAGATGCGGGCACGCAGCGGATCATGGGGGCGGCGATTCTCGGGACGGGCGGGGATGAGGCGATTCACTCCATCCTTGATGTGATGTATGCTGACAAGCCATACACGGTGATCCAGAGGGCCATGCATATCCACCCGACGGTGTCCGAACTGATTCCGACTATGTTGGGCGAGCTAAAACCGCTGGCCGCGAGTAACTGACACATTATGCTTGCCGCACAAGACACGCTCCGAAGCTATCGGCTCCTGCTGGAGCGTCTGGATCAAGCCCGCGCGCAGACCGATAAGCTGTTTGCGATCGTCAAGCCCGATTCGCAGTATGATCGGCCTATCCCGGAGCGGCATCGCATTGTTTTCTACATCGGCCATTTGGAAGCCTTCGATTGGAACCTGCTGCGGTCGCAGTGCAGCTTGCGCCCGTTCGATGAGAATCTGGACCGGCTTTTCGCGTTTGGCATCGATCCAGTGGATGGCGGTTTGCCTTCCGATCAGCCGTCGGACTGGCCTGCACTGGAGGATGTCCAGCGCTATGCAGCGCGTGTGCGCGAGGCGCTCGATTCCCTGTTAGAAAGCAACCCTGTTCCGGAAATATTATTGAACACGGCGATCGAACATCGGCTGATGCATGCCGAGACTTTGGCATACATGTTTCACCAGTTACCGCTCGAAAAGAAAATCCGCCACGCGCAGGCCGATGTGCCTGAGCGCGATCAACCATCGCCCGAGATTATCGAAATCCCCGCAGGGAGCGTTACGCTGGGCCTTTCTCGCGATGACGCCGACTTCGGGTGGGACAACGAATACGAAGCCCAATCGGTCAGCGTTCCGGGATTCTCCATTGACCGCTACAAAGTTACGAACGGTCAATTCCTCAATTTCCTGCGGGCGGGCGGATATCACGATCCAAGCCTGTGGACACCCGCTGACTGGGAATGGAAGTCAGCCCAGAATGTTTCCCATCCAGCCTTTTGGAAACGCGCGAGCGATTCCTGGCATCTACGGACGATGTTCGATGAAATCCCGTTGCCGCTGTCCTGGCCGGTTTACGTGAGCCATGCCGAGGCTTCCGCATACGCTCGTTGGGCCGGCAGGCGTTTGCCGACCGAAGCCGAATGGCAAAGGGCGGCCTACAGCTCCGAAGAAGGCTTCCCTTGGGGTTCGGAAACACCGGGATCACAGCATGGGTATTTCGACTTCGAGCGCTGGGATCCGGCGCCCGTCGATGCTTTCCCGCGTGCGCGAAGCGCGTTCGGCTTGGACGGCCTGTTGGCCAACGGCTGGGAGTGGACCTCGAGTCACTTTGAACCGTACACGGGGTTCCAAGCGTTCCCGTTCTACGAGGGCTACTCTGCCAATTTTTTCGATGGCAAACATTTTGTGATGAAAGGGGGCTCGCTTCGCACGGATCGAAGTATGCTGCGGCGGACGTTCCGGAACTGGTTCCAACCCCACTATCCCTACGTGTACGCCGGATTCCGTTGCGCGAGTTGATCTAAACGAGACGGGCGAAATAAAGGCTATTTATGCGAACAAGCACCATCGTAGCGAGAGCGGCGGGCGAATTTGCCACAGACATACGAAACGGGCTTACCAAACCGGGGCAAAAAGAATTGCCTTCGAAATATCTGTACGATACGATCGGGTCGAAGCTCTTTGAAGTGATCGCCGAGCTTCCGGAATACGGCGTAACGCGCGCGGATGAACGGCTCATTCGAGGACACGCCAGCGAAATCGTGGAGCGCATCGCGGGCGATGTCGTGCTGTGCGAACTTGGCAGCGGAAGCGGCACGAAGACTCGCTGGATCCTGGAAGCGCTCTCCCGCCGCCGGCATACGTATTATTTCCCTATCGAGATTTCGTCGGCTGCGCTGGCAGTTTGCCGCCGTGAGCTGGCCGATATCGATTCGGTCGGCATCGTCGGCCTGGAACGTGAGTATCTCGATGGCCTGCTGGAGGTGGCTGCCCGCAGGCGCGATGGCCAGCGTATTCTGGTGCTCTTTCTCGGAAGCACCATCGGCAATTTCAGCCATCCAGCGGACATCAACTTTCTCCGCAATGTCCGGATGATTCTAAAACCCGGCGATGCGATGCTTCTGGGTACGGACCTGGAAAAATCAGTTTCCCAGCTCATCCAGGCCTATGACGATCCGCTGGGAATCACTGCTGCGTTCAATCTGAATCTTTTGGTCCGTATCAACCGGGAGCTGGATGCGGATTTCGACCTAACCCAGTTCCGTCATCTGGCGCGATTCAATTCCGAAACCGGGAGCGTCGAGATGCACCTGCAGTCTCTGCGCAAGCAAATCGTAACCATCCATGCCGCGGATCTTAAGATCGCTTTCGAAGCCGGTGAAACGATCTGGACCGAGAACAGCCACAAGTATTCTCACGATGAGATCGCCCGCCTGGCCGAGATCGCAGGATTCCGATGCGAAGCGCAGTGGATCGACCATGAGTGGCCTTTTGCCGAAAGCCTCTTTGTGGTGAGTTAATGGCGCTGGTCGAGTTTCGCGCCGTCTCTTACGAGATCGCGGGGAAACCGATTCTCCGGGACCTAAGTTTGGGCGTAGAAGCGGGTGAGACGCTCGTCCTTCTGGGTCGCAGTGGATCGGGCAAGACCACTGCGCTCAAGATGATCAATGGTATGCTCTTCCCGACCAAGGGACAGGTCTTGGTCGACGGTCGCGCGACCACCGATTGGGATCCGATCCAGCTGCGTCGCCGAATCGGTTACGTGATCCAGGAAGTCGGATTGTTTCCTCACTTCACCGTCGGCGATAACGTTGGCTTAGTTCCCAAACTGGAAGGCTGGAGTACGTCGGATATCGAGACGCGCGTGAACTTGCTTCTCCAAAAAGTCGGGATGCCTCCAATCGAGTTCCGATCGCGCTATCCCCGGCAGCTTTCCGGCGGGCAACGCCAGCGAGTCGGTGTGGCGCGCGCATTGGCGGCCGATCCGCCCGTTCTGCTGTTCGACGAACCGTTCGGCGCTCTGGATCCGGTCATGCGGCTGGAATTGCAGCGCCAGTTCCTGACCCTGCGCGAGGATTTTCAGAAGACCTCCATCTTTGTGACCCACGATGTGCGCGAAGCCCTGCTGCTCGCAAGCAAAATCGCGCTGCTGTCGGAAGGACGCTTGGAAGTGCTGGCGCCGCCGCAGGAATTCCGGCAGGCACAGTGCGACGAAGCGCGCGCTTTTCTGGCAGTCCTCGACAACTGATACAAATTAGTGATGCGCTCAGACCTGTGGGGCGATATCCTCCAGCTTACGGCGGAGCATCTGCTCCTGGTACTGAATGCGATGGTGTTCGCCATCGCCATCGGTGTGCCGCTGGGAATCTACTTGACGCGCCATCGTGCAGCGCGCCCCTGGTTGCTTGGATTCTCGAACATCATGCAGACCATCCCTAGCCTGGCGTTGTTCGGCTTCTTGATCCCGATTCCGTTCATAGGTGGCATAGGCAAACGAACCGTGATCGTGGCTCTAGTGCTATACGCTCTGCTTCCGATCCTGCGTAATACTTTGGTCGGGATTCTGGGTGTGGAAGCCGCGGTTTGTGAATCCGCCATTGCGATGGGGATGACGGACGGACAGTTGCTACGTCAAGTCCAGATCCCTCTGGCGGCGCCGACTATCATGGCGGGGATCAGAGTCGCGACGGTTACCACGATCGGGACCGCCACCATTGCCGCAGCAATCGGCGGTGGCGGGCTGGGCGTTTTTATTTTTCGAGGCGTCGCGTCCGTGGATACGGTGCAGATTCTTGCAGGAGCTGTGCCGGCCGCGCTGATCGCGCTCGCTGCAGACTGGGGATTGGGATGGGTCGAACGAAAATTATCGTCGGTCTGACTCTGGTGGTCGCCCTGATCGCGGCGCTGGCTTTGTGGACCGTCAGCAATCGGGGTATCCGCGTTGGATCGAAAAACTTCACGGAACAGGTAATCCTCGGCGAGATCATCGCACAGCATCTGGAACATCGTCTGCATCAGAAAGTGAACCGGCAATTGAATCTGGGCGGCACCCTGTTAGCACATGGAGCCTTGGTCAATCAGGAGATCGACGTCTATCCTGAATACACCGGCACAGCCCTCACCGCGATTTTGAAAGACCCTCCCGACAACGATCCGGCACGTGTCCTGGCCCACGTTCGATCCGAATATGCGAAGCGCTTCAAAATCGAGTGGATGGATCCGCTCGGCATCGATAATAGTTTTGCCATGGTCGTGAAGGGCGCCGATGCTCGCGCGAAGCATTTGGAAAATCTGACGAACGCTGCGATGGTCAACACTCCGTGGGCTCTGGGCGTCGGATACGAGTTTCAGCAGCGGCCAGATGGACTGGCGGCGCTGGATCGGACGTATCATCTGCATTGGACGGGAAGTCCACAGACCATGGATCTCGGCCTGCTATACAAAGCGCTCGGAGGGAATCAGGTGACCATGATCGCGGCCAACGCCACCGACGGATTGTTATCGAAGCTCGCTCTCAAGGTTCTGGCGGACGACAAACATGCCTTTCCGCCGTATCAGGTTTCGATCGTCGCGTCGCAAGACCGGCTGCGCGACACTCCTGGCATGCGCGAGGCCCTCCAAGAGTTGTCGGGAAAGTTCACCAATCAAACCATGCAGCAACTCAACTATCAAGTGGACGCCGAGCATCGCCCGGTATCGCAAGTGGCCGCTGAATTCTTAAAGGAAACGTATGGCAAATGATAAACCTGTTCGGGAACATTTAGTAAAGCTCTTAGCTGGGGGGCAAGCGCACGTGACGTTCGACGCCGCAGTCAAGGGCCTACCGGCTTCCTTGCGCGGAAAAAGACCCAAGGGCGCCGAGCATTCGCCGTGGGAAATCCTGGAACACTTGCGCATCGCGCAATCGGACATTTTGGAATTCAGCCGCAATCCGAAGCATGTGTCGCCCGAATGGCCGTCAGGCTATTGGCCGAAATCCAAGACTCCGCCGAATGACAAGGCCTGGGCCAAGAGCGTGCGCGCGTTCAACGCTGACCTGGAAGCGATGCGCAAGCTGGTGGCGGCCGATGCCACGGATCTGTATGCTCCCATTCCGCACGGCGACGGGCAGACAATCTTGCGCGAGGCGCTGCTGATGGCCGATCACAACGCATATCACATCGGCCAATTGGTGCTCACGCGGCGGCTACTTGGCGCGTGGAAGTAGCCGGAACTCCGCGCGAGGCGCAATCGCTGTCAGCATCGATTTGGTCGCACTGAGCTGGCTGATGGAATTGTTGCCGGC
This sequence comes from Bryobacteraceae bacterium, assembly GCA_025980665.1. Classification (GTDB taxonomy): domain Bacteria; phylum Acidobacteriota; class Terriglobia; order Bryobacterales; family Bryobacteraceae; genus Palsa-187. Next base: position 85,424 of record JAICXC010000001.1, on the reverse strand, counting down.
CTCGGCCAGAACCACCTCTGCGATATCGTTGAACTCCTCATTCGCCGTCGCCATTGAGACCAGGGCAACTTGCAGCGGCGGCAGGCTCGGGTTGAAAGCGGCGTTTTCGATGTACGACCCGCGATAAACGTTTCCGCGGCGTGAGCGTATCGCGACTCCCGAGGGGGAGTTGGAATACGGCGCATACGCGTTCGCGGCGGCGTAGCGGGCGGCCTGCACTACATTGTCCTCCACCTCCTGAATCGCGATCTTTGTCCGTGAGAGCGGACCTTGTGTGATATTCAGATCGCGGGGGCCGAAGGGGTGCGGCAGCAAAATCGAAAGCGCCGTCGCGGCTTGCCCCGGCAATAGGATCTCGATATCGCGCCCCTCGGCAAACTCGTAGAGGAACTGGCGGCAGTGACCACATGGGGGCGCGCTAACGGCGATCGCTTCGATACGAGGCTCGTCGTGCATGAACGCACTCGCCAAGGCCGCTTGCTCGGCGTGTACGGTCTGATTGAGACTTTGCCCGGCGAACTCGATATTCGCTCCCAGGTGCAGTGCGCCTGACGTGCCGCGCACCACCGCGCCTACGCGGAGGTTCGTCAGCACCGGACGCGCGTACGACTGAGCTTGCGCCAAAAACTCAAGCATACTTGGGGCGTTCGCGTGAGAGATACGAGGCTAGGCTTACGTCCTCAGACAGGCTCACTAGCGCGTCCAGTGCGATCTCCGCCGCCAGTTCCTCGCCGGCTATGCCCCATTCGTTGGTGTGCCGATTCGCGAAAACCGCGTTGATCGCGCCCGCGGGCAAGCCGCCGCCTTCCGTCCCGCACCACACGAACAAATCCGATGCCTCCATGGAGTAACAAGCTGCTCCGAGTCGCAGGACCTCTTGATGCCGCTCCTTCATGCGTTCAGGGACAATCCCGAACAGGTTCGGCCGGCCCTGGCCCGTATAGAAATCGCTGGTGGTGCATTCGACGCCGGTGAGAAATCGGCCTGGAGCTTTCGCCTGCGCCGAGCGATACAGCGCGCTGACCACGCGCCAGTCGGCGACGGCGGGATACTCGGGCGGGGCCCAATCGTCCGCGGTCCGGTCGAATCGAATGGCTGCCGTGGGAATGATCACGTCGCCGATCTTTGATTCGCGGATCAAGCTCCCGCATGAGCCGACGCGTATGAAAATCCGCGCGCCGCTCTGGACCGCTTCCGGAAGCACGATGCCCATCGAGGGGCCGCCCATGCCCGAGGTAGTCACTGAGATTTCGATATCGCGATATTTTCCCGTATGCGAAACCAGTCCGCGTGCATCGTTTGAAAAGCGCCGCGACGTTTTCAGGTACTTCTCGGCGATCATGTCCGCGCGGCCCGGTGCGCCCACGATGAGGCACATCGCCGCCAGATCGTTATGACCCGTATGGGTGTGATAGTTCACGCCACCCGCGGCTTTAGGGCTGCTAGCTACGTTTTTTGGATCACCCTTCGGGCCCATGATTCCCACAAGAATAGCAAGAGCTACAAACTGAGAACGTATACTGATCACCATGGCCATCGCGAGCGCTAATCCCGCCACCGGAGAATTGCTTCGAACCTTTGAGCCGCTATCGGATGCGGCGGTAGAAGCTAAGATTCAGACCGCCGCGGAGACGTTCCCCAAGTTTCGCAAGCTGTCGTTTGCCGATCGCGCCGGCATGATGAGCAAGGCCGCGGATATTCTCGAAGCCGATAAAGACGCGTTGGGTCGCCTGATGACCATGGAGATGGGCAAAACGCTTTCATCGGCGATTGCCGAAGCCGCCAAGTGCGCGACTGCCTGCCGCTACTATGCCGAGAACGCGGAGCGCTTTCTGGCTGACGAAGTGGTGGAAACCACCGCCAGCCGCAGTTACGTCCGATATCAGCCTCTCGGGGTGATCCTGGCCGTGATGCCCTGGAATTTTCCGTTCTGGCAGGTTTTTCGATTCATCGCGCCAGGCTTGATGGCGGGGAATGTCGGCCTGCTAAAGCACGCCTCGAACGTTCCGCAGTGCGCGCTCAAGATCGAAGAGATCCTCTTGCGCGCGGGATTTCCCGAGGGTGCGTTCCAGACGCTGCTCATCGGCGCGAGCCAGGTGGATCGCGTCCTCACCGATTTCCGCATCGCCGCAGCCACGCTCACGGGAAGCGAGGGAGCCGGCATTCAGGTCGGCGTGTCCGCCGCAAAAAACGTTAAGAAAGTCGTCCTGGAACTGGGCGGAAGCGACCCCTTCATCGTGATGCCCAGCGCGAACCTGGACGACGCCGTTGCCACCGCCGTCAAGGCGCGCATCGTGAACAACGGGCAGTCCTGCATTGCAGCCAAACGTTTCATCGTCGCGGAACAAATCGCCGATGCCTTCGAGCGCGCGTTTGTGAAGGGCATGGAAGCACTGAAGATCGGAGATCCAATGCGACCCGAAACCGAGCTCGGCCCCTTGGCATCCGCCGACGCCGTCGCCACGCTGCACGCGGACGTGCAGAAGACCGTCGCCGCCGGGGCAAGCGTTCTGACCGGCGGGAAACCGGCCGATCGCCCAGGAAGCTTCTACGCTCCCACGGTGCTTACGAACATCCCCAAGGAGTCGCCAGCCTACCGCGAAGAATTGTTCGGTCCCGTGGCCAGCGTCTTCCGAGTGAAGAATGTCGATGAGGCGATTCAGGTCGCCAATGACAGCCGCTTCGGCCTGGGGGCCAGTGCCTGGACCAACGATCCCGCCGAGCGCGAACGTTTCGCGAATGAGATCGACGCGGGAATGGTCTTTATCAACCAGATGGTGGCGTCGGATACCCGTATTCCTTTCGGCGGCGTCAAACATTCCGGCCATGGGCGCGAACTCGGGGTTCACGGAATCCGAGAATTCATGAACGCCAAGACGGTATGGATTAAATAGCCATCGGCGTTAGACTAGAACGATGGCGAATTTGGGGTTTGTCGGCTTGGGCGTGATGGGCAGTGAGATGGTCGTTCGCCTCCTGGACAAAGGCCACACAGTTACCGGTTACAATCGCACCAAATCGAAAGCGCAGCGGTTGATCGACCTCGGCATGAAGTGGGCGGACTCGCCGAGCACGGTTTCCGCGGCAGCCGACGTCACTTTCTCCATGGTCACCAACTCCGCCGCCCTCAAAGATATATTCGAAGGACCTACTGGAATGCTGGAGGGTTTCAGCTCTGGCAAGTTCCTGGTGGACATGAGCACGGTGAGTCCCGAGGTCAGCCGGACTGTTGCCGCTCGCGTTCGAGAAAAGGGCGCCGACATGGTGGACGCGCCTGTTTCAGGAAGCCCTGTGACCCTCAAGCAGGGCAAGCTTTCGGTGATGGTCGGGGGCCGCGCTGAGACCTTTGAGCGCGTGAAGCCCGTACTGCTCGACATCGGGCCCAAAGTGACCCACGTAGGGGACAATGGCAAGGCGCTGGTCATGAAGATCGCGATGAATCTGAGTCTCGCGGTCCAGATGCTGGCGTTCTCTGAAGGCGTGCTGCTGGCGGAGAAAAGCGGTATCCCGCGCGAGACCGCGGTCGACGTCATGATCAATAGCGTCATCGGGTCGCCTATGGTCCAATATCGAGGTCCGTTCGTGCTAAAAATGCCCGAAGACGCCTGGTTCGATGTCAACCTGATGCAGAAGGATATGCTATTAGCATTGGAGTTGGGCCGCCAAGTGGACGTGCCTTTGCCGACCACCGCCGCGACCAATGAAATGCTGACGGCTGCGCGAGGCATGGGCCTGGCGAAGAAAGATTTCGCCATCGTGTTTGAAGTGCTCGCGCGAATGTCTGGAGTAAGTAAATGAGCGACGTGGCCATCGATAACAAACTACTTCTGCGCATGTACCGGCGCATGGTGATGATCCGTCTGTTCGAGGAACAGGTCAACGACCTCTACACGCGCGCTCTGATGCCCGGTCTGGCTCACCTCTATATCGGAGAGGAAGCCATCGCCGTGGGCGTTTGCGAAGCGCTCCGCTCGGACGATTACATCACCAGCACGCATCGCGGCCACGGGCATTGCCTGGCCAAAGGCGCGGCTATCGACCGCATGTTCGCCGAGCTGCTAGGCAAAGAAGCGGGATATTGCAAAGGCAAGGGCGGCTCGATGCACATTGCCGATCCCGATACGGGCAACCTGGGAGCCAACGCAATCGTCGCCGGCAGCGCGGGCATCGCGACAGGCGCCGCGTTTTCGTCGAAGCGGCTGGGCAACGGCCGCGTGACTGTCTGCTTCTTCGGCGAAGGTGCGTTGGGGCAAGGCGTGGTCTACGAAGTGATGAACATGGCCGCGCTCTGGAAGCTGCCGGTGATCTACGTGTGCGAGAACAACATGTACAACGAGTACACGCATGTCTCGGAAGCGGCGGCTGGCGATATTCTGGCGCGAGGTCCCGCATTTGGCGTGCCCTCTGAAAGCGTCGACGGTCAGGATGTGCGGGCCGTTTACTCCGTCACCCAACGTTTGGCCGAACGTGCGCGCCGTGGCGAGGGGCCCTCATTCCTAATGGCGAATACGTATCGCTTCATGGGACACCACGTGGGCGATATCAGTCGCGAATACTATCGCTCAAAGCAGGAAGAGCAGACCTGGAAGTCCGAGCGCGATCCTATCAAGGTTGCGACCGAAGCGATCCTCTCTCAGAACATCGCTGACCGCGCCGCGCTGGGCCGGATCCAGGCGGAAGTAAAAGCCGAGATCGAGAAGGCCGTGCAGTTCGCCATGGCCGCGCCATATCCGAACGTCGACGAGGTGGAGCAAGACGTGTATGCCTGAGACCGCTGTAGCTGTCCGCGAATTGACGCTGGGTGAAGCCGTCCGCGAAGCTCTCGCGGAAGAGATGCGGCGCGATCCGCGGGTCTTCATCATGGGCGAAGACGTAGCCGAAGCCGGCACCGCGTTCAAGGTTCTCGGCGGCTTAGTTCAGGAGTTTGGAACCGACCGCGTGCTGGATACGCCGATCTCGGAAGCCGGCTTCACCGGCATCGGCGTCGGCGCCGGAATGACCGGCATGCGCCCGGTCGTGGACATCATGTTCGGTGATTTCGCGGGTTTGATCATGGACCAAATGGCGAACCAGGCCGCGAAAATCCATTACATGTCGGGCGGCAAGTGGAAATGCTCCATGGTGCTGCGGACCACGCTCGGGGCCACACGCCGGTCGGCCGCGCAGCATTCGCAATCGCTGCACGCGTGGTTCTGTCACATTCCCGGACTGAAAGTCGTGATGCCGTCGACGCCCTACGACGCCAAGGGATTGCTGAAATCCGCGATCCGCGACGACAATCCGGTGGTCTTCTACGAAGACAAGATGATGTACAAGCTCAAAGGTCCTGTGCCCGAGGACGACTACACGATTCCTCTAGGCGTGGCGGATGTAAAGCGCGCCGGCGACGATATCACCATCATTGCGACGAGCAGCATGGTGCAAGTCGCGTTGGGCGCCGCGAAGCTGCTCGAAGAGCACGGTGTAAGCGCGGAAGTGGTCGATCCGCGCACGCTGTGGCCGCTGGACGAAAAGACGTTGATCGATTCCGCCAGGAAGACCTCGCGGGTGATTGTAGTTGATGAAGGCTACGGGCGCTATGGTGTAACGGCGGAGCTCGCTGCGATGATCCAGGAAAATGCGTTCTTCGATCTGGAAGCTCCGGTGAAGCGGATGGGCGCGATGCACGTGCCGATTCCGTTCTCGCCTCCTCTCGAAGATGCAACCGTTCCGACGGAACGCACGGTATGCGAAGCTGCATTAGCACTCTGCGGAAAATAATATGGCTCTGAAAACTCACGGCACGATGGCGGTTGATTGGGAAGAGCGGATCAACTTCGACCGCCTCCGTTCGGAGAGGCTTGCTCGCGCCAAGGCGCTGCTGGCCAAGTCGGAGATGGGCGCGCTGCTGTGCTTCGACATGAACAACGTGCGCTACCTCACCGCGACGCACATCGGCACGTGGGCGCAGGACAAGATCAGCCGTTTTACGCTATTGCCGCAAAACGACGAGCCGATCCTATGGGATTTCGGCTCGGCGGCCCGCCATCATCAGCTGAATTGCCCCTGGCTCGGTGATCGCTCGCGAGCGGGAATTTCGCTGCTGCGCGGCGCGATGTCGCCGGAAATGGGTCGCGCCGAAGATGTCGCTCGCAAGATCAAAATCGAGCTCGAGATGCGCGGTCTGCATAAGCAGCCCGTGGGCATCGACGTAGTGGAACCCCCGATTCTGTTCGCATTGCAGCGCGAAGGGATCACGGTCGTCGACGGCCAGCAGCTCATGTCGGATGCGCGCGTCATCAAGACCCAGGACGAGATCTCGTTGCTCAATACGTCGGCGATGATGGTCGACGCGGCTTACGAGGAGCTTTACCGCGCCATGCGGCCGGGTTTCAGTGAGAATGAAGCCGTCGGACTTGCGAGCAAGGTCCTATACGATCTGGGCTCGGAATACGTCGAAGGTGTGAACGCGATTTCGGGCGAGCGCTGCAACCCGCATCCGCACGTGTTTTCCGATCGCGTGCTGCGCCCTGGCGATCCGGTGTACTACGACATCCTGCACTCCTACATGGGCTATCGCACCTGCTACTACCGGTGTTTCGCGATCGGTTACGGATCGCCGGCACTGGTCGATGCCTACGCGCGCTGCCGCGATTATCTCGATGCCGCAATCTCTCTGATCCGCCCGGGACGCACGACCGCCGAAATCGCCGCCGTTTGGCCCAAGGCGCAGGAGTTTGGATTCGCCAATGAAGAAGCCGCTTTCGCGCTCCAATTCGGTCACGGCATCGGCCTCGCGATCTGGGAAAAGCCGGTGATCAGCCGCCTAGTTTCGCTGGAGCATTCCTACGAATTGAAGCCCGGCATGGTCTTCGCGCTCGAAACGTTCTGGCCCTCAAAGGACGGCTGGAGCGCGGCCCGAATCGAGGAAGAAATCGTCGTTACGGAGACGGGTCACGAAGTGATCACGCGATTCCCCGCCGAGAAACTTCTTGTCGCGGGCACACAATACATCACCGTCGATGGACCGCTACCCACCACGCGCCAGCACGACCCAGCTCCCAGCAGACGGGTCGTAGAAATGGTTGAGGCAAGCGCTCAGGTTGAAAAAGCGGGAGTGTCGAGCTAGATGGCCATTAGCGTGGTCATGCCGGCTCTCGAGCTGGCGCAGGAAACCGGAAAAGTTCTGGTCTGGATCAAGAAGGAAGGCGATAACGTCGTCAAGGGCGAACCTCTTCTTGAAATCGAGACGGACAAAGTTTCTTTCGAGCTGGAAGCACAAGCCGACGGGATTCTAGCGGGCGTTCGGTCACACGAAGGCGACGTTGTGCCTGTGGGTCAGATCATCGCTTGGCTGGTCGCGCCGGGGGAACAGCCGCCCGTCGAAACTGATACCGCGTCGCGCGTAATGGCCGAGCAGGCACGTCCGATGACAGCTTCGACGTCTGCATCATCGGCACCGGCTCCCGCCGCTGCGCCCCGAGCTGCTTCCGGGGGGCCTCGTATTTCGCCCAAGGCCCGCCGTATAGCTGAAGAAAAAGGTGTCGACATCACCAAAATCCGCGGCACCGGCCCGGATGGACAGATCACCGGCGACGATGTCTTGAAAGCTGCCGAAGTGCCCGCGCCCGCGGAATCTCTGACCACGATCGCGCGCCTCATGGCCGAGCGGACCACGCAAAGCTGGACTACGGTGCCGCACTTCTACCTGGCGCGCGATGTCGACGCCAGTGCGTTGAATGCCGCACGCGAGCAGCTCGGTCGCGACAAGTTCACGCATACGGATTTGCTGATTGCTTTGGTCGCCCGCACGCTGCTCAATCATCCAAAGATGAACGCGAGCTGGACCGGCAGCGCGATTCGTCTCAACCCGGACGTAAACATTTCGCTGGCGATCGCTGTGCCTGAAGGTGTCGTCAGCGCCGTGATCTCCAACGCGTCCACGATTGCGCTCGCCGAAATTGCCACCCAGCGCAAGGATCTTGCCGCTCGGGCCAAGTCGGGCCGTCTGCGGCCTACCGACATCGCCGGAGGGACGTTCACCATCAGCAACCTTGGAATGTTCGGGATCGACGCTTTCAGAGCGATCATTACGCCGCCGCAAGCCGCGGTTCTGGCCGTGGGACGAATCACGGATCGCGTGGTCGCGGTCCATGGTCAGCCGGCTGTCCGTCCGATCATGACGATCACACTTTCAAGCGACCATCGCGTCGTCGATGGCGCCCAGGCCGCCGCATTTCTGAACGACTTGGCCGCCGCGCTCGAGCAGCCTCTGGAGAAGGTAGGACAATCATGAGTTCCCTAAGCTTGGAAGACGTCATACGAACCGCCGGCAATCCGGTCGACCTGTTGCGCAATTCGCAAATCGGGCCCTATGCCTTTCCTGTTGTCAAACACGAGTTCACCAACTGGCGCGACGAGCAGCGTTCCTGGCGTGAAACCTGCGCGCTGTTTGACCAGTCCCACCACATGACGGATCTGTATGTCGAAGGTCCCGATGCGCTCAAAGTGTTTTCCGGCCTAGGTATCAATACCTTCAAGAATTTCAAGGTCAACCAAGCCAAGCAGTTTGTCGCCTGTAATCACAACGGTTTCGTGATCGGCGACGCGATTCTGTTTTATCTCGACGAGAATAAATTCAATCTCGTCGGCCGACCCCCCGCCGCCAACTGGGTTCAGTACCATGTCGAAACGGGTGGATACAAAGCGAAAGCTGAAAAAGACGAGCGATCTGCAATCAATCAGGGCCGCCGCAAAGTATTCCGATACCAGGTGCAAGGCCCCCACGCACTGAAAGTCATGGAGAAAGTGACCGGCAAGCCTGCCCCCGATATCCGATTCTTCAATATGGAGACCCTTCAGATCGCGGGCGGCGATGTCCGCGCCTTGCGTCACGGGATGGTCGGACAACCTGGATGGGAACTGTTCGGTCCCTGGGAACACGCCGAACAAGTTCGCGATGCCATCGTCGAAGCCGGTAAGGAATTCGGGATTCGACAAGTCGGCGCCCGAACCTACCCGACCAGTTGCCTGGAATCGGGTTGGATTCCGTCTCCCCTTCCCGCGATTTACACCGGCGAGGAAATGAAGCCTTACCGGCAATGGCTCACCGCAAAGAGCTACGAAGCCATGGCGTCGCTTGGAGGCAGTTTCAATTCGAACGACATTACCGACTATTACCTGACTCCTTACGATCTCGGCTACGGATCTTTCGTCAAATTCGATCACGAGTTTGTCGGACGCGCAGCCCTCGAAAAAATGGCCGGCAACCAGAAGCGTAAGAAAGTAACGCTGGTCTGGAACGGCGAGGATATCAAACGCGTATTCGGTTCCTTGTTCCACGGAGGCGGAGATATTGAGAAATACATCGACCTGCCCTTGGCAAATTACTCCACACTTCCGTACGACAAAGTGTTGAAGAGCGGCAAGACGATCGGTGTCTCGACCTATACGGGTTACACGTATAACGAACGCGCGATGATCTCGCTCGCCATGGTCGATGTCGAGCACAGTGATCCGGGCGTCGAGGTCACGGTCGTCTGGGGTGAACAAGGACGCGGATCGACGAAGCCTACGGTCGAGCGTCACCAGCAAGCTGAGATCCGTGCCACGGTTGCCTCTGTGCCGTACGCCGAGGTTGCGCGGCTCGCCTATCGGCCCAAGAATTAAGATATCGGGAGGACCTATGGCCTACATTTTCCACGAGGACGAATTGCCGAAGCTGGTCTCCGCTGTTCCCGGCCGTGAACGCACGTTTTTCGTCAACAAAGAGCTCACCCATATTGACGACATGCTGGCCGGAATCATGCGCTATAAGCAGGGAGCCGCCTCGCCGCTGCATCTCCACGAAAACTGCGAGCACTTCTACTTCATCATGGAAGGGAAGGGCAGCGTCGAAACTCCCGAAGGCATTCGCGACGTGAGTCCGGGTGACATGGTGTTCATACCGGCCGAAGCGACGCACCGCCTTCGAGCCACGGAATCGCCGCTGTTCTACTTCGAATTCCAGGCGCCCAACCGCTTCGTAACCACAATCCTTGACGGCACGCCCGAAGATCTCAAGTGGAATCGCGTCGATGGCCGCGTCTGGATCCAAACCTAATCTCATGCCTAAGACTCTATTCATCGATACCAACAAACTCCCACGCGTGAAGATGCCGCAGGGCGAGGCCGCCGAGATCCTAAATGAGCAACTCGCCGGGGCGAAGAACGTGCTCGGAACGCTGCGCTGGCTCAAGTCAGGCGAGAAATATAAACCCGAGACAAGCGATAAGCACCAGCTCCTGTACCTAATGGAAGGTAAGGGGAGCATTAACCTCGAAAACAAGGATCACGAGGTGTCCAAGGGAATGGGCGTCTACCTAGGGCCTTCAGAGACTGCGACATTTCAGGCGGCCGACGGATCCTCGCTGAAGATCTTCCACCTGGCCGTTCCGAAAATCCCGAAATAACGTGGCACAGGCATTCAGCCCGCGCTTCGCCCCCATAACACCCGCGACACGATATCCGCACCTTCCCGCAACGACTTCAACTTCAGCCACACGGCCGGCTCAATCACCCATTCGCGACCGGTAAACGTTCCGAATCCGCAATCTGCGCTGGCGATCACCCGTTCGCGATCGCCTACCGCCTCGACCGCCTCCTGAATCCGCCGCGCGACCACCTGCGGATGCTCGACGATGTTCGTTGTCGTGTCTATGGTTCCCGGGATCAGCACCATGTGATCCGGCAGAGGATATCGGCGCAGCGCCTGGTATTCATGCTGATGCCGCGGATTCGCAAATTCGATACTAAGCGCTCCTACGTTGGCCTGATACAACACCGGCAGGATCAGCTCCAGTGGCACATCGTGGATGTGCGGGCCATCCCAGTTGCCCCAGCAGCAATGCAGGCGAACGCGATCGTGCGGAATTCCTTCGATTCCTTTATTAATCGCCGCGACGTGCATCTCGGCCGCTTTGACGAAATCGCTATCGGATAAATCGCGATAGAACATCGAGCGGTCCATGGCCAAGTCAGGCGAATCGATCTGCAACAGCAACCCGGCCTTGTGGATTGCCATGTACTCGTTGCGCATCTCGCGGGCGATCGCCGAGAGATAAGCTTCCTGCGAATCGTAGAAGGCATTGAGCATCGTGCTCGAAATGATTCCCGGCGAAGGAGCCGTCAGGAAGCATTCGGCGAAGTTGGCTGGGCCCGCGGCGCGTTGCAGTCGCGCGATCTCCTGCTCAATCGGAGCCGTGTCCAGATAATGCAGCTCAGCCTGCGCCTCGGGAGCATTCTGCATCCGGCTACGGTGCGGAAAACGCTGCATCAGGAGTGCGACCAGCTCCGGGAATTCCTCGAAATCGCGACCGCGGCGGCGCTTCGATTCGCCCGCGAATCCCGACATCCTCTGCGGCACATAAGTCTGAAACCCGACACGCTGCTGTTCGCCGTCGTTGGCGATGTCGATGCCGGCCGAGGCTTGCTTATCGACCACGCGATGCACCGCGAGGTCCATCTCGCGCGCAAGTTGGTCCTTATCGATCGCCTCGCCGTCTTCACGCCGGACCAGCAGATCGGACAACGTCTCATTGCGCGGCAGGCTGCCGACATGGGTCGTCAGGATGCGTTCTTTGCTCAGGATCATGTTAATAGTTTGCCGCGCGTTTCAGGCAATAGGAACGCGGCAATAGCCATGGTGGCATATGCCAGCCCAGCGAAGAGTCCGATTGCCTCGCCCAACGACATCTTCGCCGAGAGCAAGCCCACTAGCGTTGGAAATAGCGCCCCCGTTGCCCGACCCAAGTTGTAGGCGAACCCTTGGCCCACCCCTCGCACACGCGTCGGAAAATGCTCGGTGAAGAAAGGACCCATCGCGCTGAATACTCCGGACGCGAAGAAGCCCAGCGGGAATCCCAACACCAGCATCGCCGTGTCGCCGAACGGGACCATGGTGTAGGTCACCGCGATCACGCCCGCCCCAATCGCGAACACCAAAAACGTAAGTCGCCTCCCGATCTTGTCAGCCAGAAAACCGCCGGCCAGGTAGCCGCAGAAAGCTCCAAAGATCGATACTGCGAGATATCCTGCGGAATCCAGCACCGATAGCTTGCGCTCGGTTCGTAGAAACGTCGGCAGCCAGGTGGTGACCGCGTAATATCCGCCCTGCGCGCCGGTTCCCATCAGCCCTCCGAGCACGGTGACTCGCAACAGCGGTGGACGGAAAATTTCCAGCGCCGATGGGCGATCGCCTTCCGTAGCAAGCTTCGCTCGCGTTTCCAGATACACCTTTGGTTCCTCGACATAGCGCCGTACGAAGAAAACCATTAGCGCCGGTACGATCCCGACAAGAAACAACGCCCGCCACGCGGTCTCCGCCGGCAGCACTGAAAAGAAGAAAGCGTAGAGCAGCGCAGCCGTCCCCCATCCAACCGCCCAACCCGCTTGCATCATGCCCAGCGCCTTCCCGCGATGTTCGGGGCGAATCACTTCGCCCAGCAGGACCGCCCCGGCGGCCCATTCGCCCCCGAAGCCCAGTCCCATCAGGGCGCGCGCCGCGAACAATTGCTCGAAGTTCTGCGCCAAACCGGATAGAAATGTGAATACCGCGAACCACAGGATCGCTACCTGCAGTGTTCGCACCCGGCCGTAGCGATCCGCGAGCCATCCTGCCAGCCATCCTCCTACGGCCGAGACCAATAGCGCCGCCGTTCCGAGCTCGCCAGCCTGTGTCCGTGTGATGCCCCAGATCGCGATCAGCGCGGGAATCACGAAGCTGTAGAGCTGGACGTCCATCGCGTCGAGCGCCCAGCCGCCCGCGCACGCTACGAACGCTCGTCGTTCTGTTCTTGTGAGATTGGATAGCAGAGAACTATCTTAGTCAATGGGAGACTGGCATGCACCACGTTTCAAAAATTGAAGACTCTGCAGCTCGCACGTCGAAGCCTTACGAACAGCACAGCACCGGGTTCCGCCGGACCACCTATGTCGATCGAACGATGGGATCCGTTCACATGGGCGTCGGAATCTGCTACCTGGATCCAGGCGGCGAGATTCAGCCGCACTTTCATTCCTTCGAGGAGAGCTTCTATATCCTGGAAGGACACGTGACTCTTCAGATTGGCGAGAAGAGCCATACGCTGGAGCCGGGACACTACGGATTGATCCCCACCGGAGTCCATCATGAATGGCGACATGTCTGGAGCAACCCTGGCGATCGGCCCGCGAAATGGCTCGAAATGCAGGCGCCCCAACCCCGTCTCCCTGAATATGGCCGGGATACATTTTTTCTCAACGGTCAGGCGCTCGCTCCGCACGCAGGCGATACCCACGGAGGTCACTTCGACGAATCCCAATTGCCGCGCCCCGGCGCGCCCGCCCAGATGGAAGGATTCAACCCGACCACCGGAGTCGCCATCAAGATGTTCGTCGACCGTTCCTTCGGCGCGATCCATCAGTCGCTCTTCCTGATCCAGTACATGCCGGGTGCGAAGATCGATCCGCACGACCACACCTTTGAGGAGTCCTACCTGATCGTCAGTGGACGGGTACGCGCGATCGCCGATGGAAAGACTTACGATCTAGGTCCCGGCGATGTGATCTGGACCGGTGTAGGCTGCATCCACAGCTTTGAGAACGTGGGTGCGGAGCCCGTGCGTTGGATCGAAACCCAAGCGCCGCTGCCTCCCGCTAAGGAAGTATTCCGTTTCGAAAAAGACTGGGCGAGTTACTAACTATTCGCGGCTGGCGACAGTTTGTCCCTTTTCAGCCATCGCCTTCTTCAGGATCTGCGCCGCCACCGGGAATTCTTTTTTCGAGTTCGCCATGAAGATGCCTTGCGTGAGCGTATAGGGCGTCCAGCCCAGTCTGCTCTTGATGGTCGGATCCGCGCCCTTATCCACCAGGTATTGGAGGATCGAAGGCTGGTTGCACAGCACGGCTCCGTGCAATGCAGTGAAGCCGTCCCAGCGGGCGTCGCCTGTGCCGAGATCCGCCAGCTCGTCAAAGTTGTCCGGATAATGCGCGAGCATGGATTCCGATGTGCCCACTAACGGATAGTCGCCCAGATGGGTCTTCGCGTTGAGGTCGTTCCCCAGTTCGACGGCCAGCTTCACCGCTTCCAGCCGTTCGGCTTCCGAAACCCCGGTAAGCGGCCCGGGCGTCTCGCCTTCGTAATAGTCGATGCAGGCCGCCGCCATCAACGGCGTGACGCCGAGGGGCGTGGCCAATTTCGGATCAGCGCCGTGTTCCACCAGGAGCCGCATCATCGCCGGGTCGCCATTGCGCGCCGCGTTATAAAACGGGGTCGATCCGACGAAGCTCATATAGTGCCGGCCCAGATTAATGTTGGGCGGATTCTTCGTCGTGCCGAGCCCCTTGTCCATCTTCATTTCTTTCCAGGCAATCTTCGCGTTCGGATCCGCGCCCTTCTCCAGCAGCTTCTTCGCCAGCTGAAGATCGGTAACGCGCTGTCCGGCCGGACGTGGCACCGTGATCGGATCGGTAGCAGTGGCCGCAGCTTCCCAGGAAGTTCCCGGCTTCCGCATCCACACCAGCGAATGCAGCGGCGTTCCGTTGAGATCCTGCACGTTGGGGTTGGCCCCATAATCCAGAAGAACTGAGGCCATGTCGTAATAAGCATTGATGATCGACATGTTCAGCGTCGTGCTGCCGTCGATCGCTCTGTCATCGACGTTCGCGCCATGCTCCAGCAGAACCTTCACCGCGGGAATCTGGTTATTCAACACCGCGAACAACAAAGGCGTAAATCCGGCTTTGGATTTCGCCTTTACGTCGCCGCCGAACTCAATAAGGATGGCCGCGCCATCGGCGTTTCCTTCGCCGGCTGCCCACATCAGCGCGCTCTGGCCTTTGTAAGGCTCAATTGCATTTACTTTCGCGCCGTGGGATAGAAGCATCTTGATCGCCTCCACCTTGCCGTTCCGGGAGGCCGTCATCAGTGCGGTCTGGCCTTCTTCTGAAGTGCCGTTGGCGTCGACCCCGGCCTTTAAGAGCTGTTCGATAATGGCCGCATTGCCGTTCGTGCATGCAAGCGACAGTGGCGTAATCTTGTATCGCGTCTCGGCGTTCACGTTCGCGCCCGCGTCGATCAGCAGGTTCACCATTTCCAGATTGTTGGACTTCACGGCCCAATCGAGCGGCGTGGATGTATCTACGCCGGCCGCGTTCACGTCGACTTTCTTGGCCAGCAGCGCCCGAACACCCGCGGTATCGCCTCGTTTTACCGCGTCAATGAGAGTGGTATCCGTCGCAGCGCCGATTGAAAGCGCGCCTGTCAGCAACATCATGCCTGCTACGAAACGGGTCGTCATAGTAAAGGTATCCGGGGTCAATTTTAACCTAGGGCGTCGTTGGGCACAAGGCCCTCGAAAGCTTGACAGCTTGACCGGTCGATAGGTAACATTGAGGCCAGTAGCCAGTTCCTGCATGCAGGTGATGCGGGCTAGCTCGATTTCGCGGCGCCCGCGCTGTATAATACCAACGTTGAATGCCAGGAAAAATTAGCTCAAAGTGGTTGATGGCGGGCACGGTCCTGGGGACTTTCTTCCTGGCCACGAGCGGCCGGACGCAAACGCCTCTCCCACCGCCTCCAAGCGCTGCGGCAATCGCCACCATCAAACAATACTGCATCGGATGCCACAGTGCTGCCCTGAAAACCGGTGGCATTGTCCTCGATCCGGGAACCCTCGACAAAGTCTCCAATAACGCCGAAACCTGGGAACGGGCCATCAAGCAGCTTCGGGCCAAGTCCATGCCGCCGGTGCCGATGCCACGCCCTGATGCGGCCACTTACGACCGGGTCGCGACGTATCTCGAATCCGAGCTCGACCGAGCCGCCGCTGCGAAACCCAATCCGGGCGATCTGCCCAATCTGCACCGCCTGACGCGCACGGAATATCACAACGCGATCCGCGACCTTCTCGCCCTGGACGACCTGCCCAAGGAGATGGACTACACGCTCCTGCTACCGGCCGACAATGGATCGAGCGGTTTCGACAACATCGCCGATCTGCTGTACGTTTCTCCAGCGACCATGGAGCGTTATCTGGACGCATCTACCAAGATCAGCCGTCTTGCGGTCGGCGATCCGGCCATGCCGGTGATGGTGAACATCTATCGGACGCCTCTCGAAGGACCCCAGGACTTGCAGGTGGAAGAACTGCCTTTCGGAACTCGCGGTGGAACGGCCATTCGCAGCTACTTCCCGCTCGACGGCGAGTATGAAATCAATGTTGAGCTGGCTGGTGGGGCCCGGGACTCACATCAACTCGAAATCACCGTCGATGGTGAGCGGAAGCAACTCGTGACTGTAGGTGCTGCCGGCGGGCGAGGAGGACGAGGCGGAGCTGGTGGCCGAGGAAGTCGTGGCGGCGCACCCCCCACGGATTTCCGCATCGCCGTGAAGGCCGGACCCCGCTTGATCGGCGTCACGTTCGTTCAGAAAACCGAAGCGCTGGACGAAGCGACTCTGCGTCCCCGTCAGCGCAGCCGTGGAACCCAGCCCGCCATCGCCGCAGTTACTATTCGCGGACCGTTTAACCAGACTGGCCCTGGCGAAACGCCCAGCCGGCAGCGGATCTTCACGTGCCGCCCGACGAATGCAGCGGCCGAGCCAGCCTGCGCCAAGCAAATTCTCTCGACCCTGGCCCGCCGGGCGTACCGCCGTCCCGTCACCGATGCCGACGTCGCCACGCTGCTGACGTTCTACAGCAATGGTCGCAAGGAACGGGATTTCGATCTCGGCATCCAGCGCGCTATCGAACGCCTCCTGGTCAGTCCGCAATTTCTCTATCGAATTGAACGCGATCCTGCCGGCGCGGCGCCCGGATCTGTACACTCGGTCAGCGATCTGGAACTCGCGTCGCGACTTTCGTTCTTCTTGTGGAGCAGCATCCCCGACGACGAGCTCCTAAACGTCGCCGCAGCTGGCAAGTTGAAACAGTCCGAGGTTCTGGACCAGCAGGTCAAGCGCATGCTCGCCGACCCGCGTTCCGAATCTATGGTGAACAACTTCGCCGCGCAATGGCTTTACCTGCGCGACGTCGATGTTAAGGCTCCCGACCTGTTCGTATTCCGCGAGTTCGATGAAGGTCTGCGCGCGTCCTTCGAAAAGGAGACGCAGTTATTTCTCGACAGTATCCTGCGGGAGAACCGCAGCGTGCTGGAGCTGTTGACCGCCAACTACACCTTCGTCAACGAGCGGCTGGCCAAACACTACGGCATCCCCAATATTCGCGGGGCAGAATTCCAACGTGTCACCTTCCCGAAAGACAGTCCCCGTGGCGGACTTCTTGGACAGGGCGGCATCCTGCTGCTGACCTCCTACTCGACGCGCACGTCACCGGTGTTGCGCGGGAAATACGTTCTGGAGAATCTGCTCGCTTCGCCGCCGCCTCCTCCTCCGCCGACCGTCCCGTCGCTTAAGACCGAAAACGCGAAATCAGGCGAGCCTCTGACCCTGCGCCAAGCCATGGTGCAGCATCGCGCCGATCCGGCTTGTGCCAACTGCCACGCGCGCATGGATCCCATCGGATTCGCCATGGAAAATTTCGACGCCGTCGGCCAGTGGCGCGATCATGACGGCGCCAACGCCATCGACGTATCGAGCAAACTGCCCGACGGAACTGTCGTCGATGGTCTGGCGGGCGTCAAGCAGCTGCTTCTCAACGACCCGCAAAGATTCGTCGGCGCGATGACTCAGAAATTGTTGATGTACGCCATCGGACGCAACGTCCAGTATTTCGATGCACCGGCCGTGCGGAAAATCGTCCGCGAGGCCGCCGCCAACAACTATAAATTCGATGCACTGGTGTTAGGAGTGGTCAAGAGCGCTCCTTTCCAGATGAGAACCGTGAAAGCCGAAAGGAAAAACCCATGACGTTCATCACGAAAAAGAAAATGGCCCGCAGAACGATGTTGAAGGGGCTGGGAGCCTCCCTCGCGCTGCCCATGTTGGATTCGATGATGCCCGCGCTTTCGGCAGCGACCGTGCCAACTACGCGCCTGGGATGGGTTTATGTTTCGCACGGGGTGATATGGAGCCAGTGGAAGCCCACCACACTCGGCCAGGGTTTCGAGCTGACGCCGAACCTGAAGCCGCTTGAAAAACTGAACGGCCAATTCAATATTCTCACCGGACTGTCGCACCTCGAAGCCGACACCAAGGGCGACGGCAGCGGCGATCACACCCGCGCTTCAGCCGCCTGGTTGACCGGCGTTCATGCTTATGACCGCACTCGTCCCGGCGTCGAAGTGAAGCTTGCGACCACCGCGGACCAGCTCGCGGCCCAAGTGCTTGGCAAGAACTCACAGATCCCATCGATTGAGATGACCGTCGATTCCGCCTCGGCCGGCTCCTGCGATTCCGGTGACTGCTTTTACGTCAATACCGTTTCGTGGCGCAATCCGTCTACGCCCAACCTGCCCGAGAATCAGCCCCGCGTGATATTCGAGCGCCTGTTCGGCGATGGCGGCAGCAGCGCTCAGCGCGTCGCCCGCGCCAAGAAGGCCGGGAGTATCCTCGATTCGGTCATGGAAGAAGCCAGCGGCCTAGCGAGTAGTCTAGGCAATAGCGACCGCTCCAAGCTCGGCGAGTATCTGGATTCAGTTCGCGACCTCGAGCAGCGCATTCAAGGCACCGAATCGAAGACCGCCGACAATTTCGAGCTGCCCGATCGCCCAGTCGGAATTCCAGACAGTTTCGAAGAGCACACCAAGCTGATGTTCGACCTCCAGATCATGGCCTACCGCGCCGATCTGACGCGCGTATTCAGCCTGATCATGGCGCGTGAGCTGAGCGGCCGTACCTACCCGATGATCGGCATCCCCGGACAGCACCACCTGATCTCGCATCATCGTGACGACGCGGAACTGATGTCGCAAAAAGCCCGCATCGATACCTATCACGTCCAGATGCTGGCCTATCTGCTCGAAAAGATGGCGGCGACCCCCGACGGCGACGGCTCGCTGCTCGACCACAGCCTGATCATGTACGGCAGCGGCATGGGCAACGGAAACCTCCACCGCCATTCCGATATGCCTGTGCTTCTGGCCGGCAAACTCGCCGGCAAATTTAAGACCGGCTATCATCTCGACTACAAGATGGACACCCCTATGGCGAACCTTCTCGTTGCGATTCTCGACAAGGCCGGTGTGCCGATCGAGAAGATGGGCGACAGTACGGGTCCGCTCAAACTGGAAGCAATTGCGGTCTAAGGGAGAATCCGATTCATGTCTGAAAAAACTTCGCGAAGAAGTTTGCTGCAGAATACCGCCCTGGTAGCCGGCGCAGCCGCGCTGGCCTCGGGCACCCGCGCGCTCGCGCAGGATACCGCCGCTACAGAGGATACCTCGGCATGGAAGAAGTTTTTTCCGGAGGGTTTCCGCAACGAGCGCATCAAGACCTCGGGTGCCGAGATCAATACCTTGATCGGGGGCTCGGGCCCGCCGGTGCTCCTGTTTCACGGCGCTCCGGATTCGCTCATCACATGGCGCATCATTGCTCCGGATCTGGCTAAGGAGTACACGCTAGTGCTATGCGACCTGCGTGGCTACGGCGACTCCAGCAAGCCCGCAGATAAGCCCGATCATTCCCAGCAATCCAAGCGTCCCATGGCGCTCGACGGTGTCGAGGTCATGGAACACCTGGGTTTCCGCCAGTTCCGCATGGTCGGCCACGACCGCGGTGGACGCGTCGGACGAAGAATGGCGATCGATCACCCGGACCGTGTGCTGAAGTTAGCGGTGTTCGATATCGTCCCGGCACACTATCTCTACTCCCACGTCACACTCGATTTTGTGCGCGGGTACCCGCATTGGTTCACTTACCTGTTGCCCGCGCCCGGCCCCGAAAACGACCTCGTCGCCGCTGCGAAACGCCAGGCGGAGAGGGGAATCACCAACGATGTTCAGCGCGAGTACTCCCGCCACCGCGTGAAATTCGAGATGGAGCACTGCATGTGCGAGGACTATCGTGCCTCGGCGTCCGTTGATCTGAAGATCGATCACGACGATATCAAGGCCGGGAAGAAGATCACTTGCCCCCTGCTCGCGCTGTGGGCGGGCAAAGGCCTTTATCCGCGTTTGTTCGATGATGTCCTGGCCATCTGGAAGGAGGAAGGCACCAAAGTCAGCGGCAAGGCTGTCGATGGTAGCCACAACCTTCAGGAAAGCGCTCCCAAGGAAACGCTGGCAGAGTTGCAAGCTTTTCTAAAGGGGTAACTACCGGGCTTCGTACACGACCCGGCCGCCCACCATGGTCATTACCGGTTGGATGTCCTTGATCTGGTCCGCTGGAACCGTCAGGTAGTCGCGATCCAACACGACCAGGTCCGCCAGTTTGCCCGCCTGGATCGATCCCAGATTGTTCTCCTGAAAAACGAAATAGGCGTTCTTGCGGGTGTGCGCGATCAGCGCATCCTCGCGGCTGATCGTTTGCCGGATCACCCTCGTTCCGCCCGCCATCTTGCCCGTGACCGCGAAAGACAGTGTCGTGAACGGCAGCGTTTGATTCGCCGCCGTCCCATCCGTCCCCAGTCCCCACACGATGCCGCTGTTTTGGATCGTCGCGAGCGGCGGCATATCGTACGCGCCGTCACCGAAGCCTTTATTCAATATGTCGCCTTCGTGCATAATCCCGCCATTAATGACCGCCCACGGATGCACGGCCGCATACATCCCCAGCTTCTTCATGCGTTCGAGTTGCGATGCATTGATCTGATTCACGTGCGCCAGCACCCAGCGCAGATTCTTGATAGGATGCTCTTTGTTCACCGCTTCGACCTGATCGAGAAACGCGTCGATCGTATCCGTCAGCTCGGCATGCACGTGCAACGGCAGCGCCGCCTGCGCGATCGCCATCGCAATCTTCCGCCACGCTTCGAGCTGCTCCGGCTGCGGATTCGACTTCAGCGCGAACATCGGATCATGCAGCGGCGAGTATATGCTCTCGCCGAAAGCCACATCGTCGATATAACTATCGCCTTGAAACAGCTTCATCCGTGCGAGTTGCTGGATTGAACGGTCCACCCCCTCGGGATTCCCGGCCGCCGCTCCGCTGTAACAAAACACCCGCACATTCAGATGCCCCTCGGCCTTCCACTTTTGGAAAATTGTCAGGACGTCCGCGTCACAGCCCGGAACGCCGAACGATGTTAGCCCCGCCCGATTCAGATCGCCCACCATAGCCTTGGCGCTTGCTTCGAGCTGCTGCGGCGCGACCCTCGGAAGCTTGTTCGCCACCACCCGCGTGCCCGCAATATCTCCCCGAACCACGCCCGTCGGCTTTCCGGCGGCATCGCGCAGTATCGATCCCTTGATGAACTCAGCCGGATCCGGCGCGCCGGCTTCGATCTTCAGCATCGATAGCGCCCGGCTATTCAGGAACACCTGATAGTAGGATTCCTGCAGCGCGACCGGATTACCCGGCGCGATCTGGTCCAGTTCTTCCCGCGTAAATGGTCTGGGATCGTCCGTGAACTGCTGATGTGCCCAGCCCCCGATGTTGTAAATCCACTCGCCCGGCGCGGACGATTTGACCCGCGCACGCAGCATCTCTACCGCCCGCTTGCGCGAATCCACACCGTCGAAACGCAGCTCTTTCACCCAAGTTGCCGCCGCGCGCAGCAGATGCATGTGGTTGTCGATCAACCCGGGAATCACTGCCTTGCCCTTTAGGTCGATCCTGCGAGTGTTCGGACCCGCCAATTGTGCGATTTCTTGATTCGTCCCCGTCGCCACGATACGGTCGCCCCGAATCGCCACTGCCTGTGCGATGGAAAAGCGCTCATCCACCGTAATTATTTTCCCGTTCGTGAGAATCAGGTCCGATTGCGCCCACAGCGCGCTTGCCAGCCATAACGCCAGCAGCAGCGGACGTATCATTTGCCCACCGTCATATGCGGAATGTCCTTCTCATTCTCATTGCAGATGAATTCCAGGATGTCCGTATTTAACTGCAGGAACATCTTCTGTGGAGTCGTTGTCCAAGGCTTGGAATACGTCTTAGGGTCGTTGATCGTCGCTACCACCTCCAGCGTCCCGAAATTCGTCCGCCGGAAGCGCTCCGTTACATGCAGTGCATCCGTTGCTGGACGGCTCTTTTGCGTATCCAGCCACGCCTTCCCATTCAATCCCGACGTCTCAATCACCAGCGTGTCGCCGTCCCATCGGCCGGTCGAGTATCCCAGCCACGTCGGATTCAGATCCTTCGCCAGCGTCCGCCCGTCCAGAAAAACCTGCCGGAACAGGTTCAATTGCTCATATAGGATCACCACCAGCCCCGGCGTCTGGATAATCTTGAACGGAAACAACCCATTCGTATTGATGCGAGGAACGCCATGCGGCAGGCAACGGGACAGCGGATCGTCCCCGTGCTCGTTATCGATGCGCTTCTGTTGCAGTTCCTTGGCCCAGGGCAGCATCGCCACGTCTTCCGGCTTCAGCCCGGCGGCCAAGTCGAAGAAATACGTCTGACCGTCAGCCTGCCACACTCCCGACAGGTCCGGTTTGCCGTTCGCCGCTCGCGGCGCGGGCGCCGAGAGATTAGGTTTGCCGTCCTTCGTGCGCGGGATTCCCGCGGTCGGATAATTCAGCCATTGGGCAGACAGATGTCCCGAGACAGCCGTCGCGAATAATAACGCCAGCCACATCTTCATTGCTGACATTGTATAGAAT
Source organism: Bryobacteraceae bacterium (assembly GCA_025980665.1). Lineage (GTDB taxonomy): Bacteria > Acidobacteriota > Terriglobia > Bryobacterales > Bryobacteraceae > Palsa-187. The sequence goes on along the minus strand of JAICXC010000001.1, from coordinate 62,765 downwards.
ACCGGCGTGAAGAACACGTCTCTCTTCCTCGCGAGCATCGTTCCTTGCTCCACCGCCTCGCCCAGAACCCGAAAGCCATCGTCGAAACCGCGTGTACCACCTGCCACGCGTTGAGCCTCATCACCAGGGCCTGACACACGCCTGCCGAATGGAAACTACTGGTCGAGCGCATGGTCGCCGCGGGCGCCGACGTTCCCAAAGTCCAGATTCCCCTCGTCCTGAATCCGCGGAACGCGTGTCATGGTTTCGGTGATTCTGGATAACCTGGCGGCCGGCGTACCTCACGAAGAGCTCCTGCAAAGTTATCCTTCCCTCCAGGAATCCGATATTCAGGCAGCTCTCGCAACGCGGCGGAACTGGCGCGCGAGGGTACGGCGGGCCTTCCCTTGGAACATTCGGTTTGAAACTGAAGATCGACGAGAACCTTCCATCAGATTGTGCGGTTCTCCTCCGCAATTCTGGCTTTGAAGCCGATACAGTGGCGGATAAACGCCTGGCGGGAGCCGATGACATCGCTCTCAGGCTGAAGAGCGTGTATTGGTCACGCTCGATCTGGACTTCAGTAGCGTTCGGGCCTACCCTCCCGCACAGCACGCGGGATCATCGTCCTTAGACCGGGGAGGCAAGATAAACGAACAGTCCTCGCTCTGATAGATCGGATCGTCTTGGCCCTGACCAACCGAACACAAGCGAGAACTCTGGATCGTAGAACCGGATCGAATTCGATTCCGCGTCGGATAGCGGAAGGGAAGGTCGTCTGTCCCCTTCCCCCCCTTTTCCCCGCGAAGATGAGCAGTCTCTCAAGCACATGAAGTGATTTCCATTCTGATGTATGCTTTATCCGAGTGCCTTTCCTATTTCTTTCTCGACGCCCAAACCCCGAGCTTGGAATACATCGCGGCGTCCTATGCGCTGTTGTCATTCTTGGTACGCCCTTAGCAGCGACTCACTTGGCCGCGCAGTGGGTGCATTATCCCACCATCGGCGTGCCACGGAAGGCCGATGGCAAGGTGAACATGTCGGCCCCCGCGCCGCGCATGGCGGATGGCAAACCCGATTTTTCCGGTATCTGGACGACGGGAGAACCCAACATGCCCCGACCCGGAGGCTTGTCGAGTCCCAAAGAGGTGTCAAGTCCCAGGCAGCCGCAGAATCCCAGCGACAATCCTGGTGACCAAAGTAACATCCGGGCCTCCCGCCAGATGGCGAATATCGGCATCGATCTCCCGGGAGGGTTGCCGTATCAACCGTGGCTTGTGCCCATCGTCAAGAAGCGCACCGACAACCTGGCAATAGACGATCCCCACATCCGCTGCCTGCCGGACAACTTCATTCGAGCTTACGGGATGCCGCATTTGTTAAAGTTCGTCCACACGCCCAATCTCCTGGTGATGCTCAATGAATTGAACGCCGGATACCGCCAGGTATTCACCGACGCGCGGCCGTTGCCCGAAGATCCGACGCCCTCTTGGCAAGGATATTCGTCGGCGAAGTGGTCGGGCGATACCCTGGTGGTCGACACCATCGGACTGCGCGACGATACCTGGATCGATTGGAATGGCAGTGTGGTGACCGAGGCTGCCAAAGTGCGTGAGCAGATCCGGCGTCCGGACTTTGGACACCTCGAAGTCCAGGTTACGGTCGACGATCCTAAGGCTTACACCAAGCCATGGACGGTCACATTAAACCAGCGCATCGTGGTCGACACAGAGTTGATCGACGAGATCTGTTTGGAGAATGAGCAGTCCCTCCAGCACTTGAAGTGATTTCTGAAGGTGACATCATGATACACAGAAAGATATCGTTCGCTCTAGTTCTTGCGCTCGCAATGCCATCGCTATTCGGCCAAGCATCAGATCGCCCTTCCGATGTAGTCGGGATGGCCTTGGTCGGTCACCAGGTTGCGGACCTGGAACGGTCCATAAAATTCTTCGAGGCTATCGACTTTAAAGTGGCGGAGGGGCCCGGCGGCTGGACCGTTGACAAACAGCTGAACAAACTGGGCAACACGCCGGGGGCGGAATCGCGGACCGCAACCATGCGGGTTCAAAGTTCGGTCTCCGATGTCCCCTTCACCCTGGTGCTGCGTCAATACCGCGGAATTCAGCGCCAGGACTGGAGCAAGCTGAATTCCTGGGATTTGTTAGGCAGCCATATTGATATGACGGTGGACGGCAGCGTCAGCGCGCTGCTGGACAAGCTGGAAGGTTTGAATATGCTGAAGATGCCAGAGGTCCAAGGCCTTCCCAATCCCCGCCAACAGCAGGGATTTCGCCGCTTTGCGTTCATCTCGGATCCAGATGGGCTGACCCTTGAGTACTTCAGCAAACCGATTCCGAAGCCCGGCGATCCGCCCGCTGCGCTCGGGGTTTCCAATTCCTCCGCGACACCCCAAAACATCGAGCGTCTAGGCAAACAGGCCGGCTTCAATCACTATGCGGTGAATGTCATCGATCCCCAGAAAGCCCGCGATTTTTATGCGAAGGTCCTGGGCGGCGACTATCCACCTTTCCAAAATACCGGCGCAAACCAGATCATGCAAAACGGCTGGTTCCCACAGGCGACGACCAATAACAATTTGCGCATCGAATTGGGCTATTTTGTCGTCAACAAAGGTAAGACCGTTCCTCCCATCAAATTCCAGGACATCAATGCCAACTTTGTCGGCTTACAGGTGAGTAACATTGAAACCGCTTACGCGAGAGCCAAGAAGAGTGGGGCGATCAGCGTCTCAGAAGGCGGCATCGTTGATTTCCACAAAGGGCGGGCAGCGTTGATTCGCGATTCTGATGTGGGCGGTTATATCATGCTGTGGCAGCCTGCCCGGTAAAGAGGAACGTGCATCTTGAGGAGGCCGCAATGCTCCACATCGGCAAGAACGGTAATCGGACAGAATACCTTTCGTAATTGCGATCCCAACATGGGGAAGGTAGTCGGTGCGACGGCTCGCGCACGGCCCCCGGGCTGCCCATGGTCGCTGTGGATTCCAAAGGCAACGTCTTGCACTGGTGAGGTGTTCGCCGGCGAGCGTGTGCAAAGATTCGTACCGGTAAAATAAGGAGCAAATTATGAAAATGCGAATTGCTGCGATGTTCGCGGTCGTCGCGGCTGCGGTATCGGCCCAGAACATCAACAAGTTCGTCATCTCGGACGAAGCCGCCAAGAAGACGCTGATCAAAAATGAGATCTCGGCGGACACGGCGGCGAAGATCACGCAAGCCTGTATTGATTTCGCCACCAAAAACAATATGGCGGTGAGTGTTTTTATCTTGAGTCCGACGGGACAAATCGTGCACGCGCATCGCATGGACGGGCAGGTTCCGATCAATACGGAAACTGCGCTGCTCAAAGCGCAAAGCGTGTTGTATACGCGCGATTCGACGCATACGCGGGCGAACCAGGTCGCCAACAATGTCGCGGTGCAGTTGCGCTGGGCTAAGCTGCCGGTATTTCCCACGTCGGGCGGACTGCCGATCATCGTCGACGGTCAAATGATCGGGGCGATCGGGGTGGGCGGCGGCAATCGCGATGAAGAGTGCGCATATCAGGCGCTTACCAGTGTGGTCGGGCCGCAACCGCCGCTGGCGCCTAATCTTCCTGCTTCGCGGCCGGCGAAGTGATCCGTCGTCCGGCTGGAGGCCGGACCCACTGACGGCCGGATCTGCTTTCGCCCGTTTTGCCTTGACTTCGAAAAACCTGACTGTCATACTGTTCGCAATTTGCTTTTTAGTGTGCTAAGAGGGGCTAATGACGTCTCGTTCAACCGCACTTTTTGTCCTTTTGATGATTTGCTGCGCCGGACTGTGGGCACAATCCGCTGCAACTTCGCAGGTTTCCGGTACGGTGCTCGATCCTACCGGCGCCAGCGTTCCCGATGCACAGGTCAAACTAACGCAGACCGACACGGGTTTAGTCCGGACGGCGACTAGCGGATCGGACGGCAGGTACTCAGTGCTGAGCCTGCCGACGGGTCCATACCAACTCGAAGTCAGCAAACAAGGCTTCAGAACATCCGTGCAAACCGGCATCGTGCTGCAGGTGAACACGAACCCTGCGATTGACGTCGTCTTGAACGTCGGCGCGGTTACCGATCAGGTGGTGGTTGAGGCTGCGACGACCATGGTTGAAGTTCACACCACTAGTGTCGGGCAGGTGATCGATTCGCAGCGCGTAGTGGATTTGCCGCTCAATGGACGCAATCCCACGGATCTGGTTTTCCTGGTGGGTGCGGCCGCTCCCGCTCCTCCAGCCGATCTGGTGTCGGCCAAAAACTATCCGGGAGAGCAGCCCATCAGCATTGCCGGCGGCCAAGCGACGGGCGCCACGTACACCCTGGATGGAGGAACGCACAACGATCCTTTCAATAACCTGGCGCTGCCACTCCCATTCCCCGACGCCTTGCAGGAATTCAAGGTGGAAACCAGCGCTCTGCCGGCGCAATATGGCCAGCATGCGGGCGGCGCGATCAACGCGATCACCAAATCCGGCACGAACGAATATCACGGCGACTTGTTCGAGTTCGTCCGTAACTACAAGTTCAACGCGCGGAATTTCTTCGCGCCGGTCCGCGACTCGCTCAAGCGTAATCAGTTCGGCGGGACGATCGGCGCCCCGATCATCAAGGACAAACTGTTCTTCTTCGCCGGGTACCAAGGCACCCTCATTCGATCGAATCCGACGGCGGCAAATGGCACGGTGCCGACACCGCAGATGGTGAACAACGGTGATTTCAGCACCATCGCATCGAAAACCTGCCAGACGAACGCGGTCCAATTATTCGATCCCGCGAGTTCCCCGGTGGCTGGCAGCCGATTACCATTTGTCGGAAATCAGATTCCGGTTTCCGAGTTTAGCCAGCCTGCACTCAACATGCTGAAGTTCTATCCGGTGCCGAGCGACGGAGCTTGCGGGAAAGAATCGTTTTCGCCCAGGTCCGGGCAGGACGAACACATGGGAATCGCAAAGGGCGACTACCAAATCAATTCGAAACAGACCGTTTTCCTCCGGTATTTGGTGTCCCACGCTTTGCTTCCGACACCCTACGACGGCGTAAACCCGCTGACCATGACTTCATCGGGCGCGGACGATCTGGTGAACTCGGCCGTGTTTGGACATACGTGGGTGATTAGCCCCACCATGATCAACGCGTTCAGGGCGACGTTCGACCGGTCGGCTGTCACCAAGACCCAGACGCCGACATTTGACGGGCCGAGTCTGGGAATTAAGATGCACACGCTGGTGCCCGGGCATATCGTGCTTTCCGTGACCGGTGGGCCTTCCAGCGCCGCGATCACATCTTATCCGGCGTTTGATCCGACTACGACTTTCCAGCTTGCTAATGACTTCACCATCATCAAGGGCAAACATCAGTTCGCATTCGGGGGAAGCTGGATCCGGCAGGTGCAATACGTGTTCGGGCCTCTTAATGGCGATGGCGTGATCAGTTTTACGGGCTCACAAACTGGCAACGGCACCGCGAACGGTTTGGGCATGGCCGACTTTCTGCTCGGCAGGACCAACAGTTTCCAGCAAGGCGGAGTGCAATACGCATATGAGCGATACCACAGCGTGGGTCTGTATGCGCAGGACAACTGGAAACTGACCTCGCACCTAACGTTGAACTACGGGCTGCGGTGGGAACCATACATCGGTGGCTCCATGCCGCTGGGCTACGTGATGCATTTCGATCGCGCGCTATTCGATCAGAACGTACATTCGAGCGTATATCCTAGTGCTCCGGCGGGCGTGTTGTTCCCCGGCGATAAGGGGTTCGACACCAACGGACGCCCCTCCAACACCAAGTTGAATGATTTCGCGCCGCGCCTGGGTGTTGTGTGGGATCCCAAGGGGAACGGACGCATGACGGTGCGGTTGTCGTGGGGAATCCTCTATGACATGCCGCACACGCTATTCGCGTATGGTTTCTCGCAGGCTCCGCCGTGGGCGGCTGTGATCAACTTACCGACCGTTTCGTTGGCGGATCCCTGGGCGAACTATCCCGGGGGCGACCCATTCCCGTTCAATCTGGCCAAGAATGCCACTTTCCCAGCTTTCAGCAGCTACACGTCGTATCCGCTGAATATCCACGTGCCCTACCTTCAACAGTGGAACCTGAGCGTACAAAAACAAATCGGCGCGAATTGGCTGCTGTCCGCCAGCTATCTGGGGAACAGCACCATCCATCTTTGGGCTGAAGCGCCTCTCAACGCGGCCGTGAACGTGCCTGGGGCGACCATCGGAAACCAGAATCAGCGGCGGGTGTTGTATCTGGCGAATCCCGCCCAAGGACAATACTTCGGCACGGTGCACCAACTCGACGATGGATCGACGGCCAGCTATAACGCGATGCTCCTGTCGGTTCAGCATCGCCTGGCGAGTTACTTTAGCGTGCTAGCGAATTATACTCTTTCGCACTGCATTTCCGGGCCGTTCACATCGGAGCTGGATGGGAGCGGCTACGGCAATCCGGCGAACCGGAACTTCGATCGGGGTAATTGCGTGGGAATCGATCACCGGCATCTGGCTAACTTTACGGCGCTACAGGAAGCTCCCAGATTCTCTGACAAGTGGATCCGGGCGCTCGCGTCCGATTGGAGATTTTCGGAAATCATCTCCCTCCAGTCCGGAGGCTTTTTCAGTGTTGCGTCCGGCGTGGACAGCGCTCTCAATGCGAATCTCGGCGCTCAGCGCCCGAACTATGTTGGGGGAGATCCCTACGCTAGTCCCAGTTGCGCCGCCACAACCCAATTCTGCGTGCCGTGGCTTAGCACCGCGTCATTCAAACCGGCGGCGACGGGCACGTACGGCAACCTGGGGGCGGCGAATATTGTGGGGCCTGGAGCGTTCCGGTTCGACATGAGCCTGGTGCGATCGTTCGCAGTCCGCGAGAAGCAGAAGGTCGAGATTCGCGCGGAGGCGTTTAACCTCCTGAATCACTACCGGCCCGGTAATCCGGCTGCGACCCTCAGCACGCCTGCCAGCTTCGGGCAGATCACTGCCGGTGGCGATCCGCGCATCATGCAGTTCGCCTTCAAATACATATTCTGAAGGCTATTTTTTGATGTGTTTTTCGAGCATTTGACGCCGCACCACGGCGCCGTAGACGTTGCCGTCGGCGTCGACACCGACGCCTTCCGCCCCGCTGTGCTCGATGGTGGTCGATTCCACGTCTTCGATAAAGTACTGGATCTTGCCGGTCTTGGCGCTGCCGATGCGGATCCCCTTTTTCCAGCCCGGCTGATCCGGACCGAAGGATTCGGAGTCGGCCACATACATCGTGTTGTCTTTCATAATGAGAATGCCGCTGGGGCGGCCCCATTGCGTCCACGTGTCGAGATACTTACCGTCCTGATCGAAGATCTCGATGCGGTTATTCCCGCGGTCGCCGACAAATAGGCGCCCTCGCGAATCGATAGCGATGGTGTGGGGATTGAAGAATTCGCCCGGGCCGGAGCCGTGCTTACCGAATGACTTGATAAATTTCCCAGTCTTGTCGAATTTCGATACGCGGTCGTTGCCGGTGGTGCCGCCGCTATGACCCTCGGTGACGAAGATGTCGCCGTTGGGAGCGACCACGACATCGGTCGGCTCATCGAAGTCGCCGGGCGCAGCGGACACGACGCCTGCCTTGCCGAGGGTCAGCAGCACCTTACCTTCGGGAGAAAATTTGAATACCTGATGACCCTTGCCGTCCTTGACCTGTGAATCGGTGACCCACAGGTTTCCTTGCGCATCGACGGTGGCGCCGTGCGGGAAGACGAACATGTTCTCGCCCCAGGCCTTGAGCAGTTTCCCGGATTTATCAAATTTGAGAATGGGGGGCTCAGGGCGGCCTGCGCAGGAGTTGTCCTTGCAGCGATGGATCACGTAAATGCTGCCGTCCGGTGAGACTTCGACGGCGGTCACGGCGGCCCATGGCACGCCTCCGGGAGGCTTGCCCCAGTCGCGAACGGTGCGATAGGGATTCGGAAGATCGTTGATGGGTTGCTGGGTATTTGTTTGAGCACGCACGGACGCTCCCGCGATCACGGCCAGAAGCATCACCCGGCTAGCATGTGGCGACATAGGCACCTCCCTGGTGGATTGTACTATTTTGGTTGACTTCGATCATCCGGTTGCGCCGATCGTGGATACGTCGGTTTATGTGCATTCGGATTTTCAATGGCGGGGAATCGGCCGAGATTTGTATCGGTCTCTGGTTGGGATTCGGAGGGCGCAAAGTTTCTATAACGCCTACGCGGGAGTGTCCTCGCCAATCCTGATAGCGTCGGCCTGCATGAATCCATCAGATTTCAGGCGGTCGGAGTGTGCCGCCATGTGGGCTACAAGATGGGCGCCTGGCATGACGTGGGCTCGTGGGACCTGTCTCTGTAGCCGCCGGTCGCAGAACCTCCGCCGCCGAGCGTCGGACACGTTCAGGCGGATTCATCCTGGTCGCGCACCCGCGAAAGAAGTTGAAGCGGTACAATCGACGGTCGGAGAACCTGCTGATGCGTCTCGTCCTAATCGTCCTGCTCGCGGTCCGGGCCTTCGCCGCCGACTTTCCTATCGTCACGATTAATGACGGCCAGATCCACGGTAGCACCCTCGATAAGGGAGGAGCAGCGTTCAAGGGTGTCCCGTTCGCGCAGGCTCCCGTGGGCGCTCTGCGATGGCGCGAACCCGCCGCGGTAAAGGCCTGGACCGGTGTGCGCGAATCGACCTCCTTCGGAGCGCCGTGCGCCCAGAACGCCGGCGGACGAATGCAGGAATCGAGCAGCGAAGATTGCCTATTCCTGAACGTGTGGACCCCCGAATGGCCCGCTCGCGGCCGCAAGCCGGTGATGGTCTGGTTTCATGGCGGCGGCAACTATGCCGGGACAGCTTCGGGAAACAATTTCGATGGCGAAAGTCTGGCGCGCCGAGGAGTTGTGCTGGTCACGGCGAACTATCGCCTCAGCGTGTTCGGCTTCTTAGCGCATCCCCAACTGACGAAAGAGTCGCCTCATCACGCCTCCGGCAACTACGGGTTGATGGACCAGATCGCGGCGCTGAAATGGGTGCGCGACAACATTTCGCAGTTCGGCGGCGATCGGGGAAACGTCACGATCTTTGGGCAATCGGCAGGGGCCGTCGACGTGAACGTTCTGATGACTTCGCCTCAGGCCAAGGGCCTGTTCCACAAAGTGATCGCGGAGAGCGGAACGGTGACCAGAGTTCCCGATGACGCGACCATGCGGATGACCGGGCTAGGAGCGGTGATGTCACCGCGCACGGGGGACACGTATTCGGATGCGCTGACGCTCGCGGAGGCGGAGAAGGCGGGAGAGAAGCTTTTTCCCGGCTCACTGAGAGAATTGCGTGCCATGCCGGCCGCCGATCTGCTCAAAACGACCGCGGCACCGCGTATGAGTATCGGCCCGGCCAACGGGATCATCGTCGATGGCTGGATTTTTCCCAAGCCGCCCGCGGAAGTATTCGCCAAGGGCCAGGAGCAGCGCGTGCCATTGCTACTCGGCAACAATTCGCGTGAGCGAACTCCTCCTCCGATCACGGCGGAGGATCTGAATGCGGCCATCCAGGCGATGTACGGACCACTCGCACCCAAGGCGCTTTCACTGTACGCGGGCGTCGATCCGCTATACGGCGGGGTATCCGCGCAATGGGTGGTCGATACGATGTATCGCTGCCCGGTAGTGGTTCAGTTGAACTGGCACGCCGACGCCGGGAATACCGGCTACGAATATCAGTTCGATCGGGCTGCGCCGGGAAGGGAAGCCGCCGGTGCGACGCACGGAGCCGAGGTCTCGTACGTATTTGGCAATTTGGGTACCAACTACGGCGCTCCCGATCGAGAAATTTCGGCTGCGATGCAACACTACTGGACCAACTTTGCGAAGACGGGCGATCCGAATGGCGCCGGGTTGCCTAAGTGGCCCAAGTACGATGTGGCTGCCAGAGGGTATGTCGAGTTCACGGACGACGGACCCGTGGCGCACGAGGGTTTGCGACGTTCTTACTGCGATCTTTACGTCGAGAACATTCAGCGTCTGATGCCGCGCTAGCTACTGCGGCACTGCGGGTGTATACTGGCACACGCTCGAAGGGAGATCGCCTCATGAAATACTCGCGCAGACAGTTGGGCTTGCTGCTACCGGCCTTGGCGGCCGCGACGGCATCGGCGCAATCGAAGAACGGCAAACAGGAAGCTCCCGCTGCTGCCGCGCCTCCGGTACGTGTGGAGGACCTTCCGGTCATGAAGACTCAGGCGTTCCTGTACAAGGACATTCCGGACACCATCAACGGCAAAAACAAGTCGAAGCGGATGTTCACTGCCAAGACGCACACGGGTTTCAAGATCGAATCGCACATGAGCGACATCGCGCCGGGTGAGGTGAATCATCCGCCGCATCAGCATTTGCGCGAAGAGATGATGTTTATTCGCACGGGAACCATGGAGCTGACGATCGCCGGGAAACGCTATCGTCTTGGTCCCGGTGATGTGGGCGTGATCGGTTCCAACGAGATGCACAACGCGAAGAACGTGGGAACCACGCGCGCCGAATATTTTATCTGCAACATCGGGCGCGATGACATCTAACTTCGCTTAAGGCGAATTCGCAAAAATACGTTCATGCCCCAAGGATGGTCCCCGGGAGTCGCGTAGCTGGTCACATTTGCGCCGATACCCGTCTCAAGATTCGCCTTGGTAGCCAGATCGCGAGTGTAGCCGCCGGTAATCGCTTTCACCCGAGTGGCTTCCTGCACCATTTCGAAGCGTCCGGTAAAAAAGTCTTTCCTGGTTGCGGGAAAAACCGTCTCTAGCAGCCAGGCATTGCTGGTATCCTGGCCCTCCGTGTGGTGATTCCGGCCCCAAATCGCGCTGGTCGCCCAAGCCTCACCGCTGCGTCGGACGCGCGTGTATTGAATCGAGGCGGTGCTGCGAATGACATCGCCTGCTTCAAACACTTCAGGCCTGGTCAAGCGTCCGGCGGAGAACTGCGCCGTCCAATTCTTCGAGGGAAACACTGAGACGCGTGCTGAGTACGAGTCCATTGCGCCCCAGTCGATATTCCAGCGATTCTCGTCAGGCTCGCTGCCGTGGAAGCCGGATGCTTCCAGTCGGATCCAGCGGTATTTGATCCCTACGGTAGCGACATTGCTCGCGATGTGCGTCGAGTCCTCCCAGTGGTGGCCCATGGTCGCCTGCGGGAGTTCGAGCGCGGACGCTCGGTGCGGAAAAGCGACCGGCCCTAACGAAGGATCGCCTCGAGCCGCGTAGTAGAAGTGCAGCAAGGTGCGCTCGCCCACCGGGAGTACGTAGTGCGCGCCCAAGCCCATGACGAAATCGTGCGGATGCTGCGCGTCCTCGAGCGGCTGGCCATAGGCGGTTTCGCCCGTCTGGAATAACAAAGGATAACTTCGGTTCGTAACTGTAGCTGGTTCCAGGCTGAGCATCGCATCGAACATGAATTGTCCCGAGCCGAGCGAGTGCTGTGCTGAGCCCATCCCCCAGTTGGTCGAATACAGCTTGTCCCCGCCGCGCGGGCCGCTCTGCTGCGTGTCGACCAGGAAGGCTTGGCCCATGAACATCAAGGTCCACGACGCCCTGCGCTGCATGAGCATCGGCGTGGGCCACGCGAGTGGATTGAGGCTGGTTCCCGAGGCCAAGTTCATTAAATAGCTAGCGGGGGAAAGCTCCGGCTCTTGGCCGTATAATGCGGCGGCCGCACATAGGGCGAGTACAAATGAATAACGACGTTTCATGACACTTCTCCCGTGGAATTTGAATCAGGCGGATAAAACGGGAGCGATCAGATCCGAAGAATGGTGAGCAATCGCACAGGAAGGATTACGGAAGTCTCGTCCGGGTCGGCAGCCTGTGCCAGATGAGTAACCAGGGCGACAGGCTGATCGCTCGCGGCCTGGGTGGTCGCAACGAATTGGCCGTGCTTGCAAGGTTCCTTCTTCGGCGAGTGTTGGTGACAAGGCGGAGTGTTTAGCTGCGGCAGGCAGTCGGCGACGCATTGCAAGCTTGCGCCGAACACCGCCAATAGTAATAAGACCGCCACGAGCCTACTCACGCCACCAGTGTACGATGAAATATTAATGACCATGCTCCGGCACGACTGGACCATCCAGGAAATCGAGGCTATTTACACCGCACCGCTTTCGGATCTGGTGTTTCGCGCGGCGGAGGCGCATCGCGCGAATCATCGAGCGGATGAGGTGCAAGGTTGCATGCTGCTCAGCATCAAAACCGGTGGCTGCCCCGAAGATTGCGCGTACTGTCCGCAATCTGCGCGCTATGACACTGAGGTAGATCGTCAGGATCTGATGAATGTCGACGAGACGCTGGCTGCAGCGGGTCGCGCACGCGAACAGGGAGCTACACGTTTCTGCATGGGCGCGGCGTGGCGCGATGTCCCGAAGGATGGGAGGTTCGAGCGCGTTCTCGAAATGGTGCGCGGCGTCCGCGCTCTGGGGATGGAGGCCTGCTGTACGCTCGGCATGCTGACGCAGGATCAGGCTGACGCGCTGGCCGACGCCGGGCTGAGTGCGTACAATCACAATCTCGACACGTCGCCTGAATTTTACGGCAGCGTCATTACGACTCGAACGTATCAGGATCGTCTGGAGACGCTTGCTCGGGTGCGCCGATCGGGCGTTACCGTTTGCAGCGGCGGCATCATCGGGATGGGCGAAGACCGCACAGCGAGATACGGCTTGCTGCGGCAGTTGGCGACTCTCGATCCGCATCCGGAAAGCGTTCCTATTAATATGTTGGTTCCCGTGGAGGGGACTCCTCTGGGCAGTCGCACGGCTGAGGATCCATTGGAGTTGGTGCGGATGATCGCCACTGCGCGCATCCTCATGCCGAAATCGATGGTGCGTCTGAGCGCGGGGCGGTTAGCGCTTTCCGAAGAGGCTCAGGCTTTGTGCTTCCTGGCGGGAGCGAACTCGGTGTTCCTGGGCGAAAAATTGCTGACCACGCCCAATCCGGAATCGGATGCCGACCATCGCCTGTTTGAGAAGCTGGGAGTAAAGCTGGTTGGAGCAGAGCCGCGTGCGACCACTTGAGCAGCGGCTGCGGGCTCATCTCGCTGAGCTTAAGCGCGATGGGCTGCTTCGGAAACGCCGTCCGCCACGGGGCATCGACCTTTCATCGAACGATTATCTGGGGCTGGCCACACATCCTCTTATAAAAGAGCGCATGGCCGCGGCAGTTTGCGCGATGGGCGCGGGTAGTACTGGCTCGCGGCTGCTGCGGGGCGAGCGCGACTGCTTCACGGCACTGGAACAACGGTTCGCCGCATTCAAGGGAACGGAGCGGTCGCTATATTTGTCGAGCGGTTACCTGGCGAACCTGGCGGTGCTGACCACGTTTCCAGAAGTCGGCGACACGATCTTTTCGGATGAATGGAATCACGCGAGCCTGATCGACGGTGTGCGGCTGGCTCGCGCCGAACGTGTGGTGTTTCCGCACTTGCGTCCGGGCGCCGTGCCGGAGGGCGCCTTTCTGATCACGGAGTCCGTTTTCAGCATGGACGGCGATTTCGCTCCGTTGGAGGAATACAAGAAGTTGGGCGCGGCACTGATCGTGGACGAAGCGCACGCCGTGGGCCTTTATGGTGAGCGAGGCGAGGGACTCATTGGCCGCGACGGCGTCTTCGTTTCCGTGAATCCTGCGGGGAAAGCGCTGGGCGTCGCGGGAGCTTTCGTTGCCGGACCAGCATGGGCCATCGAGTATCTGGAGCAGCGCGCTCGCCCGTTCATTTTTTCGACTGCGGCACCGCCTGCCATCGCCGCAGCCCTGGATGCGAGTCTGGATGTGATCGCGGCCGAGCCGGAGCGCCGCGAGCGAGTTCGTTTCCTAGCTCGATACCTGCGTGAGCGGCTTAGCGAAGCGGAGATTGCGGTTCCAGCGGGCGATTCGCCTATTGTGCCCGTGATCATCGGCGAAAATGAGCGTGCGGTTGCTGTCGCGGCGGCTTTGCAGGAGGCCGGATTCGACGTGAGAGCGATCCGGCCGCCCACGGTTCCAGCGGGCACGGCTCGTCTTCGCGTTTCCGTCAACGTGAACCTGTCAGAAGAAATTCTCGACGGCTTCGTGGGCACATTATGCGCGGCCTATTTGTAACCGGCACCGATACAGGCATCGGCAAGACCGTACTCTCGGCCGCGCTGATGCTGCGTTATCCCGAAGCGCGATATTGGAAGCCGATCCAGACCGGTACACACGACGACGATGACACTGCCGAAGTGCGGCGGTTATCGGGTGGTCAGGTGATCGATGAGGGCGTGCGTTTAGCCGATCCGGTGTCTCCGCATCTCGCGGCCCGCCTCGCCGGAATCACCATTGAGCTCCCTAACCGTGAGGGTGATGAAGTCTACATTGTGGAAGGCGCCGGCGGTGTTCTGGTCCCGGTCAACGATTCGCAAATGATGGTCGATCTGATGGTCCGGCTTGGTCTTCCAGTGATTGTCGCCGCGCGAAGTAGGCTCGGTACAATCAACCATACGTTGCTCACGATCGAAGCGCTGCGAATCCGCGCACTTCGAGTGGCAGGAGTCGTCATGATTGGACACCGCAACGCCGACAATCGTGCCGCAATCGAGCACTACGGAGAAGTTGCGGTCATCGCGGAAATGCCGCATTTCGATCCACTCACGCGGGAATGCTTGCGCGTTTGGGCCGAGACGCTTCCAAAGGATCTGTTAGCGTGACCCTAATCGATCGAGACCGTGCGGTACTGTGGCACCCATACACGCAGACGCTGACGGCGCCCGCGCCTCTGCCGGTCGCGCGCGGGAAAGGTGTCTGGCTGTATACCGAAGACGGGCGTAGCATCCTTGACGGCATCTCCTCGTGGTGGGTGAACATTCACGGCCACTCCCATCCTAAGCTCAATGCCGCGTTGGCCTCACAGGCTGGGGAACTGGAACACGTCGTCTTCGCGGGATGCACGCATGGTCCGGCAGTGGAACTCGCTGAGCGACTCATCGAGATCCTTCCCAAGGGGCTTGCGCGAGTCTTCTATTCCGATAACGGATCGACCGCGGTTGAGGTCGCTCTCAAACTCGCGCTGCAGTATTGGCGCAACCTGGGTGAGCCGCAGCGCACCAAATTCATTACGCTCCACAACGCCTATCATGGCGACACTGTCGGAGCGATGTCGGCCAGCGAAGACTCGATCTTCACTCGGGCGTTCTCGACGATGATGTTCCCGGTCGAGCGCGTCCATGGTCTCGACCACATGGAGCAGCGCCTGCGCGAGGCGGGCGATTCCGTCGCCGCGGTGCTGATCGAGCCCATGCTGCAAGGCGCGGGGGGCATGATCGTATGGCCTGCGGAATTCGTCGCGGGCGTCCGCCGTCTGTGCGACGAATACAAAACACTGCTGATCGCGGACGAAGTGCTCACCGGCTTCGGCCGCACCGGCAAGATGTTCGCTTGCGAACATTCCGGGATCATGCCCGACATCATCTGTCTTTCGAAAGCCCTGACTGCTGGATACCTGCCACTGGGTGTGACCGCCACCACCAGCGCAGTCTACGAAGCTTTCTTAAGTGACGATCGAAGCAAGACTTTCTTCCACGGTCATTCGTACACGGCCAATCCGCTGGCCTGCGCCGTGGCGCTCGCGAGCCTGGACTTGTTTCGCGAGGAGCCAGTCCTCGAACGTGTATCGCGCCTGCAACAGCAGCTTAGGGCCGGGTTCGAATCTCTACGAGTGCGGGGCCATGTGCGCGTGATTGGAGGCGTCGCGGCGGTAGAGCTCGCCTCCGACAAGCCCGGCTACCTGGACGGGATCGGCCCGCGCCTGGCTGCCGCGTTTTTGGAGCGAGGCCTGTTGCTGCGTCCGCTGGGCAACGTCGTTTATTTCATGCCGCCGTATTGCATCACAGAATCGGAGACGGCATGGGCGCTCGAACAGATCGTAGAGGTCCTTCGCTGATCCCCCTGCCGGTTATGGTAAGATCCACTGTTTGCGGGTTTTGCACAGGAGAGTTTTCCCGTGAAAGTATACGAAACAAATGACATCCGAAATGTAGCGTTGGTCGGCCACGGACATTCGGGAAAGACTTCATTGGTGGCTGGTGCCTTGTTCGCCAGCGGCGCCACTAACCGTCTGACGCGCGTCGACGAAGGTAACACCCTTACTGACTTCGACGAAGAAGAAGTAGCCCGCAAGCTCACCATCTCGACCGCCATCGCGGCCGCCGAGTGGAACAAGAAAAAGATCAACCTGATCGACACGCCGGGTTTTAATACGTTCCTGATCGATACACAGGCCGCACTGGTTGCCGCAGAAGCTGCGCTCGTAATCGTGGACGGCGTCGCCGGTGTCGAGGTCCAGACCGAAAAAGTCTGGAGCTATTGCGATGAGTTCAAACTTCCCCGGGCCATCGTGATCAACAAGCTGGACCGGGAACGCTCGAGCTTTGATCGCACTCTCGAAAACGTTCAGTCGGTGTTCGGACGCACCGTCATCCCGATTCATTTGCCAATAGGTTCCGAGCGCGAATTCAAGGGCATCGTGGATGTTATTCGCATGAAGGCGTACACCTACCCGCCGGATGGCGACGGCAAGGGGAAGGAAAGCGAGGTCCCCGCGAACCTGGCTGAGGCTGCACAGAAAGCTCACGAAGCATTGATCGAAATGGTGGCCGAAGGGAATGACAAGCTACTGGAGGAGTTCTTCGATAAAGGTACGTTGCCCACGGATGAGATTATCGAAGGGCTTCGCGACGCCGTGCGCCAGATGCGGATGTATCCGGTGTTATGCGCCTCTGGATTGCACAATATCGGCACCGATCTGCTTTTGAACTTTATCCTGGAGGATTTTCCCGCGCCATCCCATCAGGGCCCTTGGAAAGGCACGTTGAACGGCAAAGAGATCGAGCGACCTTTCAAGGATTCTGAACCCGTCTCGGCCTTCGTATTCAAAACTGTCGCCGATCCGTTCGCCGGCCGTGTTTCTTATTTCAAGGTGATCTCCGGCATCGTAAGGAATGACGCGAATCTGGTCCACGTAAGAACCGGCGCGGCGGAACGGCTTGCGCATATCGGCGTTCTGGCTGGCAAAACTATACAGGCCGTGCCCGAATTGCATGCGGGCGATATCGGCGCGGTCGCCAAGCTCAAGGAAACGCTTACAGGCGACACGCTGACCGACAAAGCTTCGCCGATTGCTTATCCGGCTGTCATACTACCGGAGCCGTCCATCGCCTACGCAATCTCAGCCAAGACGCGCAACGACGAAGACCGCATGGGCCACGCGGTGCATAAGATTCTCGAGGAAGATCCAGCTCTGCGCTTCTATCGCGACCCCCAGACCAAGGAGTTCCTCCTGGCCGGCACGGGTCAGCAGCACGTGGAGGTCATCGTCAGCCGACTGAAGAAGCGCTACGGCGTCGATGTCGAATTGCACGCGCCGAAGATTCCTTATCGCGAGACCATTCGCGGGAAGGCCGATGTGCAGGGTCGTCACAAGAAGCAGACCGGCGGCCATGGGCAGTTCGGCGATTGTTGGATCCGTGTGGAACCGCTGCCGCGGGGCGCGAAATTCTCATTCGAGAACGAAGTCTTCGGCGGAGCGATTCCCAGGAACTTCATCCCGGCGATCGAGAAGGGCATTGTGGAGGCCGCGGAAAAGGGCTATCTCGCGGGATT
Source organism: Bryobacteraceae bacterium (assembly GCA_025980665.1). Classification (GTDB taxonomy): domain Bacteria; phylum Acidobacteriota; class Terriglobia; order Bryobacterales; family Bryobacteraceae; genus Palsa-187. Next base: position 45,109 of record JAICXC010000001.1, on the reverse strand, counting down.
CCCGATGGTCGATTTTCGGGTGGTGGTCTACGATGGCTCCTACCACGACGTCGATTCTTCGGAAATGTCTTTCAAGCTCGCAGCGAGGAAAGCCTTTAGGGCGGCTATGGAGCAAGCCAAGCCCACCTTGCTCGAGCCGGTGATGAATGTTGAAGTGCGAGCGCCTGTGGAATATGCCGGCGATCTGATGGGCGATATGAACAGTCGCCGTGGACGCATTGCCGGTATGGATACGAAGGGCGGCACGCAAATCATTAAGGCGCAGGTTCCGATGGCTGAAATGCTTAGCTACCAGAACGATCTAACCTCCATGACCCAGGGCCGGGCGACGTTTTCCATGGAGTTCGACCATTACGATTACGTCCCGCAGATACAAGCGGAAAAAGTGATCGCCGCGGCCAAGGCCGCAAAGGTCGGCGAGGTTGAAGAAGAAGAGTAGAGCGCCTGTGGCACCATAAGGTGTGTTCGAGAAACCCGCGTCCGCCGGCCATCCTATCCTCGATCTGCTCGCTCGCCGGTGGAGTACGCGCGCGTTTTCCGATCGTTCGGTGGATCGTGAAACTCTGGCCAGCTTGTTCGAAGCCGCGCGCTGGGCGCCCTCGAGCGGGAACGGGCAGCCTTGGAGCTACCTGGTCGCAACGAAGGACGACCCCGTCGAGCACGAGCGCATGGGCAGCGTTCTGACACCCGGTAACGTATGGGCGCACAAAGCTCCAGTGCTGGCAATCTCCGTGGCGACAATCCATCGCGCCGATAAACCTAATCGCACCGCTCATCACGACCTGGGCCTTGCCAACGAGAATCTGGTGATCCAGGCCGGCTCCATGGGGCTCGCGGTCCATATGATGGCGGGGTTCCACATAGATATGGCTCGCGAAGTGTTCGACATTCCGGCGACTCACGATCCATTGGCCATGATAGCGATCGGCTATCCGGGCGATCCAGAGTCGCTTCCAGAGGAACTTCGGGCTAAAGATTTGGCACCGCGCCAGCGTAAACCGATCCGCGAATTTGTGTTCCGCGGAAAGTTCGGGCAGCCGGCAGGGTTAGAATAACCATCGGAGGACGCAGTGGAGAAGCGAAAGATCGGATCATTAGAGGTTTCCTTGGCCGGGGTGGGGTGCAATAACTTCGGCTGGCGAATTGACGCGGAAGGCACGGCGGCCGTGGTGAACGCCGCGATCGAATCCGGGATCAACTTTTTCGACACCGCCGATATCTATGGCGGCGGGCAAAGTGAAGAATTCCTGGGGCGCGCACTGAGAGGCCACCGCGACAAGGTTTTGATCGCCACCAAGTTCGGGATGAAGATGGCCGAAGGCAAGCAAGGGGGCAAGCCGGCGTATATTCGTGAGGCCGCCGAAAACAGCCTGCGCCGGTTGGGGACGGATCATATCGATCTGTATCAAATACACCAGCCGGATCCTGCGACTCCTATTGCCGACACCTTGGGCGCGCTGAATGAGCTGGTCAAGGCGGGCAAGGTGCGGGAGATCGGCTGCTCGAATTTCTCGGCGGAGCAATTGTGCGAAGCCGCCCAAGCTACTTTTAAGACGGCCGGCGCGCATTTCGCCAGCGTTCAAAATAACTACAGCCTGCTGCATCGCGAACCGGAAGCCGAAGTTCTGCCCAAGTGCCAGCGCCTGGGAATTGCGTTCCTCCCGTATTTTCCGCTCGCGAACGGTTTGCTGACGGGAAAGTATCGCCAGGGCCAGCCATTCCCCAAATCCAGCCGCGCTGAGGACGGTTTCGGCCCAAAGGTTTTCACCGATGAGAATCTTGCCTTGGTCGAACAGCTTCGCGGCTTTGCCGAATCGCGCAGCCACACGCTCCTGGAACTCTCGATGGCCTGGCTGGTTGCGAAACCGGCGATTGCGTCGGTCATCGCGGGCGCTAAGACGCCGGAGCAGGCGAAAGCCAACGCGACCTCCGTAGCGTGGCGATTGACGGAGGCTGATCTCGCAGCCATAGACGGAATTCTAAATGCCCAGGCTCACGGATAAAAATGGACGAACAGGAATTTAAGATGCGCGCTGAACAAGCGCTAGACGACCTCTATCGGCGGTTATCGGCCGCGGCGGAGGACTACGAGTTCGAGGTCGATTTCAACGCCGGTGCACTGACCATCGAGTTTGAGACGCCTCCGGGTAAGTTCGTGGTGAGTCCGAACTCGCCGGTGAGCCAAATCTGGGTTTCGGCTCATTCTAAGAGTTTCAAGCTGGATTGGGATCCGGCTCGAAGTGCGTTCGTACTCGCGGGTACCGGCCAGTCTCTGGCGCAGCTCATTGGCGATGCCGTCGGCCATCAAGTGGGTGAGAAAGTCATCCTTTAACAGAATGCCAGGTGTTTATATTTCCTATCCATTTTGCGCGCAGAAGTGCACCTACTGCAACTTTGCATCCGGCGTCTTTCCGCTGGCACTCGAACCGGGCTATCTGGAGGCTGTGCGCAACGAGATTCGAAATACCGCGTGGGCGTGGACGCCTGAAACCATATATTTGGGCGGGGGGACGCCCAGCCTGATCGAGCCTGGAGCGCTCTCCCCAGTTCTATCTGCGATCCCGGGGGACTGGCAGGAGGCAACGATGGAAGCTGCGCCCGGGGGCATGACGTCAGAAAAGGCCATAGCTTGGCGTCGTGCAGGGATCAATCGAGTAAGTCTGGGCGTGCAGTCTTTCAACACGCGCGAGCTAGCCCGCACGGGTCGCAAGCACACGGCCGAAGTTGTCAAACATGAGATCGCAATGCTGCGCGCCGCGGGCATCGGGAACTTCAACATCGACCTGATTGCAGGTCTTCCGGGCCAGACGCTCGAAAGCTGGAACCACTCTCTGGATTGGGTGGTGAGTTTAAACGCTCCGCACGTATCGGTCTACATGCTTGAAGTGGATGAAGACAGTCGCTTGGGAGCGGAAGTCATGGCTTTCGGCAAGCGCTATGGCGCTCCTGACATCCCGTCGGATGACATGATTGCCGACTTTTATGAGATCGCGGTCGGACGGCTGGCACACGCCGGAATCGCGCGCTATGAGATTTCGAACTTCGCTCGCCCGGGTTTCGAATCGCGCCACAATCTGAAATACTGGCGGCGTGAGTCATATCTAGGCTTCGGGGCGGATGCTCATTCATTCGACGGTGTGTCGCGCTGGCAGAATCCTGAATCAATCGACGATTACTTACGGGGGTCTAAGCCTGAGCGAACACCTGCAGACCCCACTGCTGAACGCCTCTTCCTAGGACTGCGGCTCACCAAAGGGATTGCAGGCGACTGGTCACCTTTCCAGTCCGCGATCGAGAGGCGTATCAAAGACGGACTCCTTGAAACCGATGGAAATGTCCTGCGCCTGACATCGCGAGGTGTCCTACTTTCGAATGAAGTATTTGCCGAGTTCGTATGATTGACCTGCGAAGCGATACCGTGACCAAACCGACCGCAGCGATGCGGCGTGCCATGGCCGAGGCCGAGGTCGGCGACGACGTTTATGGCGAAGATCCCACGGTCCGAAAGCTTGAAGAACGGGTCGCGGAGATCCTTGGCAAGCAGGCTTCGTTGTTCTTGCCCTCGGGAACGATGGGCAACACCATCGGAATTAAACTGCATACGCGCCATGGCGAGGAAGTCGTCTGCGATCATCGCGCGCACATCCTAGACTGGGAGATGTCGATGATGGCCTGGTTTTCCGGCTGCTTGGCGCGCCCCGTCCCAACCGAACACGGCGTCCTCCGCTGGTCCGATATCGAGCCCGTAGTAAGGCCGCGGACGACCGGATTCCCGGCGCCGACCGCGATGATCAATATCGAGCATCCGCACAACATGGGCGGCGGGACTTTATTCCCCATTGAAAAGATCGAGGAGATTTGCGATCGCGCGCATGAACGCGGACTCAAAGTCCACATGGATGGCGCGCGCCTGTTCAACGCTGTGGCTGCATCCGGTGAAACCGCGGCGCGCACCGTCGCTAAGACCGATTCCGTGATGTTCTGCCTGTCGAAGGGGCTGGGATGCCCAGTTGGCTCCATGCTCGCCGGCGACGCTGCAACGATGGCCGAGGCACGACTTTACCGCAAACGCCTGGGCGGGGGGATGCGCCAGGCCGGCATACTGGCTGCGGCTGGATTGGTGGCGCTCCAAACATCTCCGCGGCATTTGCAGGACGACCACGCCAACGCCAAACTCATGGCCGAGCGCATCGGGATCGATCCGCGCGAAATCCAGACCAATATCGTCATTTTCGATATTGCGAGTACCGGGTTATCACCGGCCGCCTTTTTGGGTCGTCTCAAATCGAGTGGGGTGCTGGCAGGGTCTGTAGGCGGAACCCGTATCCGCCTGGTGACGCATTTCGATGTCTCGCGCGAAGACTGCGTGTGTGCGGCTGACGCGATCGCCGCGCTACTTTGCTAGCTCTACTTGGCAAATTCGGGCGGGACCGGTATCGTCACCTTCCCGGTGGTGGCCCATTCGGCGCCGCGCATGAAAATGGCCTTGAATTCCGGATTCTCGGTGTCCTCGGGGCCATGGCCAAGCGCGATATTGAACACGCGACCCTTGCCGAACTCCGTGGTCCACAGGATCGGCTCGTCGGTGCCCGCGCCGACCTTGGTCTGCTTGTCTTGTGCGCCATAGCGCGAGTGGTCGTCGTAAGCGGTCGCCAGGACGTGATAGCTGCCCGCGGGCTGCCACCGCAGGTTGGCGAATAGCTCGTCGTTCTTGATCATCAGAGGCGTCTTGAAGCCTTTCATGATCGGATGATCGGGATCCTTAATATCGAGCGCGTAATCGTGCTGCGGGGAATGGTGGCCTTGATTCGGCCGCCAGTTCCCACCGGACATTTTCTCGTAGTCCGTCCAGCCGTCGAAGGCGCCGAGCGACAGATGATAGAGGACCAGTCCCTTGCCGCTGCGCACGAAATCAGAAAGCGCAGTCTCCGCACGCTCGCCCCAGCGATTCTTGGGGTTGTTCCCGTCGTAATAGTTCACAATAACCACGTCGTAGGGCGCCAGAATTTCTGGACCGCTGCCGCGGAACTCCTCGACCACGCGAGTTTCAAACTTCTCGGTATCGTCCAAGGTCTTGCGGAGCGACGGGGTTGTCGCCCGCCAATCGTGCGGATTCTGACCGGTGATGATCAGGACCTGCATTCTCTCGGGATGGTTGGCCCCGGGGGGACCTTTTCGTGCTTTGCCTTTACCGGCGGCGGGTTGGTCTTGTGCGGTTAGACTCAACGTGACCAACAAAGCCGTACTACACAACGTGAGAAAGAGAGATCGAACAACACGCATGCGCCGAAATCCTTTCTAAAATCTAAAGCGCGCGACGAGCTGGCCGGTCCTCGTCCCGCCGCCGATGTTGGACGTCTGCATAAAGCCGAAGCCCGAGGCGAAGGTCGAGCCGCCGCCGGCGGGGCAGGCCCCTGTGGCGCCGTTGATGCCCGAAAGGAAGCAAGTTGCCGCCGTCCCGGGGGTGGTCGCGCTTGGGTTGGGTAGTATGGTGCGGTTAAACATGTTCACGAATTCCGCTCGAATGCTGAAGCTGAATCTTTCCTTGAACGTGAAATTGCGGCCCATGTTGAAATTCTCCACGGGATGCCGTTGCTGACGGTAGTCGTTGTAAAAGGCGGTGGAATTCCCGAACGTGCCAGCAGGAGGATCGACCCATGCGGCCGGATTCAGCACCAGAGTCTTGGTCGGATCGTAGCAGTGGCAATTAACGTCTACTGTGTACAGAGGCACACCTGGCACGCGGTTCATGAACGTCGGGCGGAACAGTTGGTTTGCCAACTGGTTCGTCGAAGTCGGTACCAGGATGGGCATCCCGCTTGCGTAGGTCATGAGGGCTCCCACCTGCCAGTCGCCCAGAACCTGCCTTAGGATTTTGTTGCCGCCCCACTTGGGCACTGTGTAGCTGAAGCTGATGTTGCTGACCAATGGCCGTGAATAGGTCGACAGGTACTTGTTTTGAGCCCGATTGAATACGTCGTTCTCTTGGGCGGTCGCTCCGAAGGGACCGGCGCTGTCGGCTTCGACGCCGTTTTCCAGCTCCTGTGCCCAGGTGAAGTTATAGGCGAAATCCAGGCCGTGCGAGAATCGCTTGGTCACCTTGAGCTGCAGCGAGTTGTACCAGGTATCTCCCAACGGCGACCACAGCGCGGTCGGCGCCGTAGTGAACTGCGGGAACGGCCGCAGGGACTGCGCTACCGTCGCGGTGAGCGGGAAACCGGCGTAGGGCAGCTTGCCTTGGAACGGGCCGGCTGCCGCGCTGCCGATCTGCGCGTTTAAGATGTTGCGGGCCGCTAAGGTACTAATGTCGAGCCCGTCGTTCAAGAGGTCCTGCGGCGTCAGGGCATTGTAGTTGACCGGCGTGGAAGTCGGCCACCAGATTCCGCGGTTTCCGACGTAGCTGACGTCCACCACCAGATCCTTGAAGATTTCGCGCTGCACCCCGAGGCTCCACTGATAAGACCGGCTGGGACGCCCGGCATTCGGATCGATTTGATACATGGGTGCGGGTCCAGGTGTTCCAGGAATGGCCGTGACGGGGAAGTAGCTCGCACTAAAGTTGGGATACGCGATCTGAGACGAGGTTAGGGGAACGCCGTTGGCCAGAGTCATAACCGGCTGAGCCCAAGAAGTGGAGCTCACGATATTCCGCGATGTGACTTGGCGGGTGAGCACGTTGTTGGCGGGAGTGCCGTTGTAAAGAATGCCGGCTCCGCCGCGAATCACGGTTTTCGAAGTCACCTGATAGGCGAAGCCTAAGCGCGGGCCCAAAGCGTAAGGATAGTTCTTCGCGAAGTTGCAGCCGCAGGTGGCCTCATAGATGACCCCACCGGGATGCCCGCCGTCTTGCAGATTGGGGACCGTAGCGGAGAAGCTCCCGAAACGGCCGTACTGTTCTCTCTGATATGTCGAGTAGTCGTAGCGCAGCCCAATCTCGAGCGACAACTTGCGCGTGACTTTCCAGCTATCCTGAGCGTAGAATCCGGAGGAGTTTTTCCCGAGCCTGCCAATCGCCGGCTGGGCAATGTTGTAGTTGTTGACCATACCCAGCAGGAAACTGGCATACGGAAATCCGATGGTGTTGCTTTGCCCCGGAGGCGAGCTGGCGTTCAAATAGGGAAGGCCGGTTTCCGCCGGTCCAAAGGCATAAGAACCATTGGTGTTGATGATATTCGCGTTCGGATATCCCTCAATCCGCGTTTCCCCGCCGAACTTGAAGCTGTGGTTACCCCTGATCCAGGTTAGGCTGGCTACGAAGGTGGTCTTTTGTTCCCGGGTGTTTACCGTTCCGCCGAAGGGTGTGGACCCTATGCCAGAAGGAGCGCCGAAAGAGCCGACGGCGGCGAGCCCGCCGAGGCTGTTAGCACCCGTCATGCCGCCAGCCAGGGGCGCGGTTTGTCCTCCCCCGATGATCGGGAAGCCCAGCGGCGTAAATGGCCCGGTCAGTCCCAGTTGCGTGGTCGCATTGTATCCGGTGATGAAGGAGGGCATATCGAGCGCGCTGGTCTGGTAGGCCCCTCCCAAATGCAGAAGCATGGTGGGTGTGAGGGAATGGTCGTAGTTGAGCCGATAGTTGATGGTGTCAAACGCCGTCGGGGCAAACGTAGTGATCGGAGAGGGCAAACCTTCCGAAGTCGTATTGACGCCGTCGCCCGGGGTCGCTGAGTGGGTCCAGCCCCAGAAACCGCTCAGCTTTATCTTGGAACTCAGCGCGTGGTCGATTTTGATCGACGGAATATAGGCCTGCGTCTTCGTCGTGAACGGGTTGATGTAGTTGTTGATGGACTGAGTCGCGTTGACTCCCCGTGGGGTTGGAACCAAGGCCTGAATTTTCAAGGCGACTGGATCCAGCTGCGTTTTGGGAATCATGTTGTTCGGGAATGGATTCCGGATCAGTTGGGAGTTAGTGGAAGAAACGGGCCCCTGTGTGAGCGGATCGTAAATCGTGTTTTGGATAATGTTTCGGCCCAGCAGATCGGTTCCCAAAACCTTATTGAAGCCCGGTCCGTCGATTGCGCTGAAATCCCCAATTCGATATGCAGCTGTCGGAACGGTGTTCTGAGTGTTGGGGCTAACAGTGGTCGTTGGACTGGACTCGTAGCTGAAGAAGAAAAAGGTTTTGTCTTTTCCGTTGTAGACCTTGGGAATCCAGATGGGTCCTCCAGCCGTGCCGCCGTAGTCGTTCCTGCGAGACTTCGGATCGGTGTGCGAATACGCGCCTGCCGCATTCAGATCCTCGTTCACCATGTACTCGAATGCCGATCCATGAAACTGGTTGGTCCCGGATTTCATCGTGAAGTTGAATACGGCGCCCCCGGCCTGACCATATTCAGCGGCGAAGTTACTGGTCTGTATCGCGATCTCCTGGATCGCATCCACGCTGGGTTGCCCGAACGAATACGTGCTCATTCCCAGGCTGTAGGTAGCATCCAAGCCGTCGACACGAACCTGTTCCGAGTTTACGGGCGTGCCGCTGATGCGAAGCGTGCTGCCGCTCACTACATTCGTGCCGGGAATCAATTGCGAAGCCGTCAACGGATTGCGAATAGCGCCTAGCGTACCCACCGGGAGATCGTTGACTTTGTTGGAAGTGACATTGTGGCTTACGTCGCCGGTCTCTGTCTTAAGCAGCGTTGCGGATTCCGTAACCGTGACCGACTCGCTGGACGAACCTATTTCGAGTGGCACGTCGACACGTAACGTTTGCAGCGCCTGGACAGTTAGCCCGGCGCGCGCGTACTTCTTGAATCCGGGTACGGTCACGCTGATCTCATAAGTGCCGATGGGAAGCTGCCCGAGGGTGTAATTACCCGTAGCGGTGCTGGCGGACTGAAAGACAACGCCGGTGGCCGAATTTTTGGCTTCGATACTGGCGCCCGCAACCACGGATCCTGCGGGATCCGAGATCACACCCGTGATCGTTCCGCGATCGCCCTGTCCAAAGGCGCTAAGAGCGAATACACATAGAGCTACTGCAGTTCCTAACCTCAATGACCCACCCCCTGAAAAAGCTGCTTCGGCCAACAATCATGTCGCTGTCAAGCGCGATTGTCAAGTGGCGATTGGCTTAGGCTGGAGCTGCGTTCGGGGTTTACGCGCCAGAAATAGATAAGCCCCCACTCCGATGATCAGAAACACCCAAATGGTTTGCATCGGAGCCGTATAGGCGCCGGTGACCTCCTTCAGCCATCCGGTGATGATCGGCGCGACGATGCCGGCCAGGTTTAACGCCGTGTTCTGAATACCGGCCACGCGCCCTGGAGCGACACCCGGGAGTAAGGTCTGGGTGATCGCCCAATAGTTGGCGGTAGCCAAGCCCAGGCCAGTCATGGAAAAGATGGCGAAGAAGACAGCAACATCGGTGGACTCCGACATGGCCCCGAACACCTCGGTTGAAGCCGCCAGGAGGCCGGCGATAGTGAACCAGCGCCGCACGTTCAGTGCATTCGCGCCGCGGCGGATCATCCAGTCGGCGGCTGCGCCCGCCAGGATCGCCACCGTCCCCGTGCCGGCGAAGCTGAACATCGTGTAGATACTCATGGAGGTCAAGGTGAGATTGCGGCTCTCCACCAGATAGGCCGGCATCCAGGTGAGCGAAAAAAAGAGGAAGTAGTTGTAACAGAACGTGCCGATCACAGTGGCCCACATCGCGCGGGTTCGGAACAGCGCGCTAAACGGCACCGCCGCATTTGGGGAACGACCTGTTTCTTGCTTGCGGGGCGGATCTCCCCCGGCCAGAACAATCCATGGGATGACCCACACCAATCCGCCGAGGCCCAGCAGAAAGAACATTGTCCGCCAGCCGTAGCCTAAGATCAACCAGGTTGCTAACGGTGACGCGATGGCCGGTCCCCATTTGCTTCCTGAGACGAAAATGCCCGCGGCCAACCCGCGCTGGCGTTCATCCACGTGCTTGGCGAGCCACGCCAGGCCGGCTGGGAACAACGCAGACTCCGCGACGCCCAGCATCAAGCGCAACGCAATCAGTTGCCAGAACGCGCCTGCCATAGCTGTAGCCGCGGCCACGACACACCACGCCACAAAGCTGACGGTCATGAGGCGCTTGACGCCGAAGCGGTCCACCGCCAGCCCGGCGGGGATCTGCATGACGGTGTAGCTCCAGAAGAAGACCGAATTGAGCACTCCGCGGCCTGCATCGGTTAGCCCGAAGAATTGCTTAAAGTCAGGCGAAGCCAGGGCGATCGCGAGGTTGGTGCGATCGATATAGGCGATGATCACGCCCAAGCCGAGCAGCGCGATTAGAGACCATTTCCGCAATTAGGGACGCGTTAAACGCGGTCTAGATCCGGACGCCAGTTCGTCACCGACTTCTTAATCGCGCCCTGCGGCATGCTTCCCTCGGCCGCCCTTCGCGCGAGTTCCACGAATTCCGCATCGGAAGCGAATCGCAGACCCACGATTTGCTTGATGGTGAGGCGTGGATCGAGCCGTTTTCCCGCCAGCGCGAAGTGGCGCAGATTTTCTTCCGCGCGAATCGCCCGATCCTGCACGCCCATGGCGAAACTCCGCGTAAAGACGAACAGCAAGAAAAGCGCCACCGCCATGGCCGCAATCAGCGATGCGTTATAGAGACGCTCATGATCTCCGAACGACTGCCAAAGGTTGACGAAGGATCCGATTAAGATAAGTAGGATGATCGGGCCCAGCACAAAGTGGAACCCGGGCACGAATTTCGCGTGCTTGGCGTAGCTTTGCTCTTGCATCTGCCGATTATAGCTAGTCGCCGTGGCGACCGGCTCGGACTCTCGCACTTCGCCTATTACAAGTTTTGCCCGATTTACAAGACCTGCGTGTGACGAACATGGGATGTCTGATTAGATTTGGGATCTGACAGAACTGCTAGCATAGTCCGAAAATGCTGGCTATGATTCTCTTCGCCGCCTGTGAGTTGGCAGTTGCCTGTTGCTTCGCCTATTCGATGGTGCGGTTTCGTCAGAAATCTTGGCAGAGAACCGTGGCCCTCATTGTCTTTCTCTTAGGAGCTCTGGCCATCCCAATCGGGGAGCCGATTACTTACCGCATGATAACGGCAGGAAAATTTCTAAAAATGATTCGCCTGCGTATCTCGCCACCGTTGTGGGGCATGTTGCTTCTCTCTTAGCTCTGTTAGGCTTCGCGTACAAGGTCAGACGGAGACAGAATTAGCCCGGAGCATCGACCGCCAAAGCGCTACTCGGGTCGAGCCCTCAGTCACCGGTAGCGACTGGCTCCGGCTCTCGGGCGATCGTGCGAGGTTTTTTGCCTTTGCCCAACTTGGTCTGTAGAGCCGCCATGTAGGTGTAGAACACCGGTGTGAGGTACAGAGTCACTAGCTGCGAGAACATCAGGCCGCCGACCACCGCCAGGCCCAGCGGCTGGCGAGCTTCACCGCCCGCGCCGTAGCCCAGGGCGATGGGAATTGCCCCGAACAAAGCCGCCATGGTGGTCATCATGATTGGGCGGAAGCGGATCAGGCAGCCCTGGTAGATCGCCTTGATCGGCGGCAGGCCCTGATTGCGTTCGGCGTCCAGCGCGAAATCGATCTGCATGATGGCATTCTTTTCGACGATGCCGATCAGCATGATCAAGCCCACGAACGCATAAATGTTCAGATCCATGTGGAACAAGTACAGCGTCGCCAACGCTCCGAATCCCGCCGAGGGCAATCCCGAAAGGATGGTGATGGGGTGAATGTAGCTCTCGTAAAGGATACCCAGCACAATGTAGACCACGAAGATCGCGACCAGCAGCAGGACCCAGGTGTCGCCGAGTTGCCCTGAGAACGCTTTGGCCGCGCCCTGCCAGGTCGTGCCGACCTCGGCCGGGACGTTCTCAGCGGCGATCGCCTCAATCTTTTCGAACACGTCGCCGAGCGATGCGCCAGGAGACAGGTTAAACGAAATGGTGGCCGCCGAAAGCTGACCGTAGTGGTTCACCGACTGCGGGCCGACCTCCTGTTTCACGCCAGCCAGCGTGTCCAACGGAATCAGATTGCCCGTATCGGCCTTGAAATAGAGCAGCGACAAAGCGCGCGGATCCGCCTGAAACTCGGGTTTCAGCTCTAATAGAACTTTGTATTGGTTCGACGCGCCGTAGATCGTCGATACCCACCGGGGCCCGTACGCATCGTAGAACGCGTTCTCGATGGAGTTGGCATTCACCTGCATGGCCGCGGCTTTGTCGCGGTCGATATTCACGTTGATCTGCGGACTGGTGATGGCCACATTGCTGGTGACATCCTCCACGCCGGGAACGGCTGTGATCAGCCGTTCGAGCTTATCGGCAGTGGCGTAAAGCGCATTCTTGTCGGAGGATTGGAGCAAGAACTGGTACAGACTCTTAGTAACCTGCCCGCCGATCCGAACGGTGGGAGGATTCTGCAAGTACACGCGCATGCCCGGAAGGTTATCGAGCTTCGGCCGCAGGTCGGCAATGATATTCTCGACCAGCTCCTTCCGCTGGGCGCGCGGTTTGAGGCGCACGACCAACTGCCCGAAGTTGGGGCCGCCCATGCTATTCGAGGCGGCGCCACCCACCGACGATGTAAACGCTTCCACGTTGGGGTTGGCGCGTACGATCTCGGCCACCTCGCTCTGATACTGCACCATCTGGTAATAGGATGTGCCTTGCGCCGCTTCCGTGATCACCGACAATTGGTCCGTGTCCTGGTCAGGAATAAAGCCTTTCGGGATCTTGATGAACAGGTAAACTGTGCCGATCAGCACCACCACGAACACCGCCATGGTGGCCGGCCGGAAGCGCAGAACCACATCCAGACTGCGCTCATAGATGCGCAGCATGCCATCGAAAAATGCCTCGGTGATGCGGTAAAACCACGAGTGATCGCCGTGCTTGACGCGCAGGAATCGGCTGCACAACATGGGCGTCAGCGTGACCGACACCAGGCCCGAGATCAGGATGGCCACGCAGATGGTGACCGAAAACTCGCGGAATAGGCGTCCCATGATGCCGCCCATGAATAAGACCGGAATAAATACGGCGGTCAGGGACAATGTCATCGAGACGATGGTGAAACCGATCTCGCTTGACCCCATTAGCGCAGCGGCCAGAGGCTTCCGGCCCATCTCCATGTGCCGGAAAATGTTCTCAAGCATCACGATCGCGTCGTCCACCACAAAACCGACGGATAAGATCAGCGCCATCATGGACAAGTTGTCCAGGCTGTAGCTGAGCATGTACATCACGGCGAAGGTGCCGACAATCGAGAACGGCAGCGCGAGGCTAGGAATTACCGTCGCCGAAACATTCCGCAGGAACAAGAAGATGACACCGATCACCAGAGCCAGCGTCATCAGCATGGTGACTTCCACGTCCTGGTAGGAATCGCGGATGGTCTGCGACCGGTCATAGAGAATGTCCATGTGCACCGACGGCGGAAGCTCCTGCTGGAAAATTGGCAGCAGGTTCTTGACGTTGTCGGTTACGGCGATCGTATTGGTGCCGGGCTGGCGCTGAATAGCGAGCACGATGGCACGCTGCTGATCGTTGGGAGTGTAAAACCAGGAAGCCGTCTTGTCGTCCTCGACGCTATCCTTCAGGTCGCCTAGCTCCTCCAGCCGGACTGGTGTGGCGTTGCGATACGCCACCACCATCGAGCGGTATTGCTCCGCGGTCGTGAGCTGACCGGAGGTCTGTAAGGTGAACGATCGCTGCGGCCCGGTGATCTGGCCCGTGGGCAGATTGACGTTCCACACCTTCAGAGCCGCTTCCACTTCGTTGATGCCGACTTTGTGAGCCGCGAGCAGGTGCGGATCCAGTTGCACGTGTACGGCGTATTTTTGGGCGCCCAGTACCTGCACCTGCGCCACGCCGGTCACCTGCGAAATACGCTGCGCAATGCGGGTTTCGGCGAATTCATCCAGGGTCCATAACGGAACTTCCTTGGAGGTGAGCGTCAGATAGAGAATCGGCTGGTCGGCCGGGTTCACGCGCGCGAACGTGGGCGGCGTGGGCATGCCCTGGGGGAGCTGCCGGGAAGCTTGCGTGATAGCCGACTGGACATCGATGGCGGCTCCATCCATGCTGCGGTTCAGAGCGAATTCGAGCGTGATTTGGGTGGCGCCCAGCGAGTTGATGGAGGTCATCGACTCAATGCCCGCGATGTTGGAGAATTGGTTCTCCATGGGCGTTGCGACTGAGGCCGCCATAGTATCGGGACTGGCACCCGGCAGTGCGGCGGTAACTTGCAGCGTCGGGAAATCGACGTTGGGAAGATCGCTGACCGCTAGCTTCTGATAGGCCACGGTGCCAAACAGCGCGATGGCGCCCATCAGGAGGCTGGTGGCGATCGGCCGTTCAATAAATGGTTGCGAGAAGTTCATGCTTACTGAAAATCAATCCTGCGCGGTCTCAGTCTGAGAACCCCGGCGCGACCTCTGGCTGGCGAATTACCACCTCTTGGCGCTGCTTCCTGCGCTTGGTGAATTTCGCCATGTAGGTGTATACCACGGGCGTGAGATACAAGGTCATGATTTGTGATACCGCCAGGCCCCCGATTACCGTGAGCCCGAGGGGACGGCGCGCTTCGCCTCCCGCGCCCCAGCCCAGAGCCACCGGGATCGAACCCAGCATGGCGGCCGCGGTGGTCATCATGATCGGCCGGAAGCGGATGATGCAGCCCTGATAAATCGCGTCTTCGGGAGAAGTGGCTCCGCTGCGCTCCGCTTGCAGCGCGAAGTCGATTTGCATGATGGCGTTCTTCTTCACGATGCCAACCAGAATGATCAAGCCGACGAAGGAGTAAATATTCAACTCGCCTTTGAAAAGATACAGGGTCAGCAATGCGCCCAGGCAAGCCGAGGGGAGTCCCGAAAGAATCGTCAACGGGTGAATGTAGCTCTCATACAGCACGCCCAGGACGATGTAGACCACTAAGATCGCCACCAGGAACAACGTGCTCAGGTTGGAAAGAGAATCTTCAAACGCCGCCGCGTTGCCTGAAAATTTCGCCGATATCGTTGCGGGTAGCATCTGCTTGGCCATGTTTTGAAGCTTATCGTGCACACTCCCGAAGGAAATCCCGGGCTTGAGATTGAACGAAACCGTCACGGCGGGGAGCTGGCCGGCGTGCGAGATACTCTGCGGGCCGACGTCCTCTTTGATCTTCGCCAGCGAATCGAGTGGAACCAGAACTCCGGTATTGGTCTTGAAATAAATCTTGGATAAATAGTCGGAAAATGCCTGGTATTTCTTGTCGACTTCCAGCACTACGCGATATTGGGATACAGGCGAATAGATGATCGACGCGTAGCTGGGGCCGTAGGCTCCGTACAAGGCGTTCTGAATATCGCTGGGGTTGAGTCCGTACAACGCCGCGCGCTCGCGGTCGATTTCCACGTTGATGCGCGGGCTGCGATATTCGAGGTCGGTATTAACGTCCTGGACCTCAGGCACTTTGCGGACTTCTTTCTCGAGGAGCGCCGCCTGCTCGTACAACTCATCCGTATCGGGACCTTGGAGGGTGAAATCGTAGTTGCTCCGCGAATTGAAACCGCCGCCGCCGATACGTATGGGTGGCTGCACATTCGGGAACACGTTAAATCCGGGAATACTGGAGATTTTGGGCCGCAACCGCTCGGCAACCTGTTGGGCGGTGGATGTTCGCGCGGGATGAGCCCGCAGCATCACGAAAAACCGGGCGCTGTTGCCGTTGCCCGCGTTGGTCATGAAGGCTTCGACATCGGGGTCCTTACGAACGATGTCGGCAATGCCCTTCTGGTACTCCACCATCTTATAGAAGGAGGTTCCCTGGGCCGCCTGAATGTTCAACTGCATCTGATCGTTGTCGGCGTCCGGAATAAAGCCTTTGGGGACCTTCTGGTAGAGATAGTAAGTACCTCCCATCACGGCGAAGAACACCACTGCCATGACCGTGCGATGGCGCAGTACGCCGCGCAGCGTCCAGTCGTAGAAGCGCAACATGGCGTTGAATATGTGATCGGTGGCGCGATACACGACTCCATGTTTCTGGATCCCCTCCTGCAACAGACGGCTGCACAGCATAGGAGAGAGCGTAATGGACACCACTCCCGAAACCAGGATGGCCGTGCAGATGGTCACCGCGAATTCGCGGAACAAGCGGCCCAGCGTGCCGCCCATGAATAGAATCGGAATGAACACGGCCGCCAGCGACAGCGTCATCGAGAGGATGGTGAAGCCAATCTCCTGCGATCCCTTATAGGCGGCGGCCATCGGGCTTAGGCCGCTTTCGATATGGCGGACAATATTTTCGAGCATGACGATGGCGTCGTCCACCACAAAGCAGACTGATAGAATCAGCGCCATCATCGACAGGGTGTTCAGGCTAAAGCCCAGCAGCGCCATTACGACCAGCGTTCCCAGGATCGAGAACGGCAGCGCCATGGCCGGAATCAGCGTCGCGCGCCCGCTGCGTAGAAACGCAAAGATGACGATCACCACCAGCAGCAGCGTGAAGCCCATGGTGACTTGGAAGTCGGTGAATGCGTCGCGGATCAGCTTGGCGCGGTCGCCGCGCGTGGTGAAATGCACGGTGGGAGGCAATTGAGCCTGGAAGGAGGGGAATAGCGCTTTTACGGCGTCCGAAACCTCGATGGTGTTCGAGCCCGGCTGCTTCATCACCTGCATCTGGATAGCGCGTTCCATCTTGCCGCCCGTGTACATCCAGGCGGCGTTCATGTCGTTCTCGACGCTGTCGACCACTTTCGCTACTTCATTTAGCCGGATGGGCGTTCCATGTCGCCAGGCGACCACGATTTGCGCGAAACCGGCGGCGTCATGCAGCTCGCCGTTGGTCTTCAGCGTGAATGCCTGGAGCGGTCCGTACATCGTACCGGTAGGAGAATTCGGATTCCAGTTCGATATGGCATTGCTAACTTCATTAATGCCGATCTTTTTGCCCACCAGCTTGTCCGGATCGAGTTGCACGCGCACTGCATACTTGGTCGCGCCGCCCACTTGCACTTGCGACACGCCATTTACGGTCGAGATGCGTGGAGCGATCAATGTTTCCGCGTAGTCATCGAGTTGCGATAACGAAACGGCATCTGAGGTGAGCGTCAGATAAAAAATAGGCTGGTCGGAAGGATTCTGCTTCTTGAAGGACGGCGGCGCGGTCATGCCGGCCGGCAGCAGTGGCATGGCTTCGGCGATGGCGGTTTGCACATCCACCGAAGCACCGTCGATATCCCGGCTCAAGTCGAACTGGAGCGTAATCGAGGTCTGGCCGGTGGAACTCTGGGAACGCATCGAATCGATGCCGGAGATGGAAGTGAACTGCCGCTCGAGTACCGTGGCAATGGAAGAAGCCATGGTGTTCGGATCCGCGCCGGGCAGGTTGGCCTGCACCTGCAGCGTCGGCATCTCCACGTTGGGCATGTCGCTTACCGGCAAGCTGCGGTAGGCTACGACGCCGAACAGAGCGATGGCGGCCATCAGCAGGCTGGTAGCGATGGGCCGCTTGATGAATACTTCCGAGAAGTTCACGCGATCTCCCTGAGTCTTACTGAGCAGATCATGGGACGACCGATGATTATGGCGAGGACCGCGGCCGTCCGTCCCCGGTCTGCTGGTCGCGGATCTGAACTTTGGACCCCGGCTGCAAACGAAGCTGGCCCTCAGTCACTACCGTTTCCCCGCCTTTGAGCCCTTCGTCGATCACCATATCCTGATCGATGCGTGGACCGGTCTTGACCGGCACTACGGAAACCGCGCGATCTTCGCCGACGACATACACATAGGTTCCGTCTTGGCCTGTCTGGACGGCTTGATTCGGAACCACCACGGCATTGTTGCGCATGGTCAGCCGCAGTCCGACGTTCACGAACTGCCCCGGCCACAGCTTATGGGACTTATTCTGGAACGTGCCCTTCAGCTTGATGGTTCCGGTGGACGTGTCCACGGAATTATCGATGAAAGTTAGCTGGCCCTGCTCGATATCGCCGCTGCCATCCTGGGCCCGCGCGGTTACCGCCAGCTTGCCATTTTCCGAATACCGCTTCACATCGGCCAGCCTGGCCTCCGGCACGGAAAACGTTACGTAGATCGGTTCTACTTGATTGATGACCGCTAAGTCCGTGGTGCCCGCAGTGACTATGTTGCCGGCTTTCTGGGTTATGTTGCCGGTGCGGCCTTCGATCGGCGCCTCGACGGTGGTGTAGCCCAGCTGAATATTGAGATTGTTAATAGCCGACTGGTCGGATTCCATCTGCGCCTTAGCGCTTTTGATCGCCGCCTTGTCGGCTTCCAGGAGCTGAGCCAGCGCATCCGCGTTGCTTTTCAGCTGCTCTCCCTGTTCTTTGGCGAAAATGCCGTCATCCACCAGCTTCATGTAACGCGCGGTCTGTTCCCGTGCATACTTTGCATTAGCTGAATCGCGACTCAGATTGGCCTCCGCCTGGAGCTCCAGGGCAGTGCTTTTCTCCAGATTGGCCATTGCGGATTTCATCTGGCCTTCCAAGGGCTTTCGATCGATCAAGAATAGAAGGTCGTCTTTTTTGACGTAATCTCCCTCCTGAAAATTGACCTTGGTGAGCATGCCGCCCGTCTGCGCCCGCACCGTGACTACCGAATAGGCCTCCACGTTGCCGACCACCGAAATGTCCACCGGAACGTTCTTCAAAACGACTTTGGCGACTTCCACTGGCACCGTTCCGCCGCCGGCATTTTTCCCCTTGCCCTTCCCCTTGCCTTTGCCGCCCCCATCGCCGACGTCGGTAGGAGCAGATCCGCCGCAACCGGAAAGAGCGCAGCTAGCAAGCAGGATGGCGGCGAGAAGTACGCCTAGTAGTTTCGAGGGCTGTAAACAGGTAGATTTCACGCAGTCTTCAGTATACTGCCCGCACATGAACCATGTACTGGTAATTTGGCAGAGTCCTTGTATAACAACGGGCGTTGCCCGAGTGGCATAGGTTACCGGAATGTAGATAAAGAAGATAGTGGCAATTAAGCCTGTGCCATTCGGGAACACCACTATAATGTGGTGTCTATCCTCGGCTGACTGGGCGGGCGTGGACTGTGAAATACTGAATCGAAACCCTTGTCTACATTGCCCACCCGGAGTTTGATCATCGCCATTGACGGCCCCGGCGGGTCCGGCAAAAGCACCGTGGCGCGGTCGGTTGCCCGGCGCTTGGGGTTCACTTACATCGATTCGGGCGCGATGTACCGGGCAGTCGCCCTATGGGCCCTGCGCCTGGGGATGGACCTGGATGATCTCCATCGCCTGGAACAACTTGCTAAGGAAGCCCGCATCGAGCTACCAGGCGATCGAGTGCTGCTGAACGGTGAGGACGTGACCGCCGAAATCCGGGCTCCCAAAGTGAGCGATGCCGCTTCCCTAGTTGCGGCCCAGCCGGGCGTGCGCCGCGCCATGCGGGAAGAGCAGCGCCGGATCGGTTCGGCGGGCCCGTCGGTGATGGAAGGCCGGGATATCGGTACGGTGGTGTTCCCGGATGCGAAGGTGAAGATTTTCCTGGATGCACAACCCGATGCGCGGGCGCAACGGCGAGCATCGGAGCTGGGAGCGTCTGTGGAAGACGTCGCGCGCGACCTTGATGCGCGGGATCAGAGGGATCGCAGTCGCGCGGAAGCTCCTCTCACGCAGGCTCCCGATGCCG
Source organism: Bryobacteraceae bacterium (assembly GCA_025980665.1). Taxonomy (GTDB): domain Bacteria; phylum Acidobacteriota; class Terriglobia; order Bryobacterales; family Bryobacteraceae; genus Palsa-187. The sequence goes on along the minus strand of JAICXC010000001.1, from coordinate 25,493 downwards.
AGTATCTGGACACCACTCGCCTCACGCCGGCTCAGGTTGAAGAGGCCGTGCTCAAGCTGGTGCGTGATCGCACCTCCAATGGAAAGGACCACAAGTAGGACATCTGTGAGCAATCTCCTGGTAATGAAGTTCGGCGGTACCAGTATGGGATCGGCCGATCGCATCCGCGTCGCAGCGCGTCTGGTCACAGAGCAAACTTCTAAACGCTCGGCCGTAGTGGTGGTCTCCGCGATGTCCAAGGTGACCGATCTGTTGCTCGATTCCCTTCGCAAAGCCGAGGCCGGCGATCAAGCCGATCTGGACGCGAATCTCGAAAAGCTATCGGCCAGGCATCGCGAATGTTGTTGCGGGCTCTTGCCAAAAGAGAAACAGGAAGAAGCGATCGCCGGCCTGGAACGCCTGATCGCCGACTTCGCGCGCATCGCCAAGGGTGTGATGATGCTGGGTGAGCGTCCGCCTCGTTCCGTCGACGAAGCGGTGGCAGTGGGCGAGCGGCTGTCGGCGTATCTCATGGCGCTACACATGGAAGCCGAGGGCATACCGGCCGTAGCGGTGAACGCTGCCGAGGTCATCGCGACCGATGCTGTGTTCGGCAACGCCACGCCGCTGATGGAACCCACGCGCGCGCGCGCCGCCGCGGTGCTCCAGCCCTTGCTCGATAAGGGCACGGTGCCGATCGTCACCGGCTTTAACGGCTCGACTCTCGACGGTCGTCCGACGACGCTCGGTCGCGGCGGTTCGGATTTCTCAGCATCCATTCTCGCTGCCGCGCTGGACGCCTCGGAGCTATGGATCTGGACGGATGTCGACGGTATCATGTCCGGTGATCCACGGCTAGTCACCGACGCGCGGGTACTTCCCGAGATCACCTACGCGGAAGCCGCCGAGCTAGCCTACAACGGGGCCAAGGTGCTGCATCCGCGTACGCTGGCGCCGCTGGCCGAGCGCGGAATCCCGGTGTGGAGTAAAAACAGTTTCTCGCCGGAAAAGCCGGGCACGCGTATTTTGCCGAGTGTGGATGCGGGGCGTGGCCCGCACGCCGTGACTTCGATGACCGACGTCGCGCTGGTCTCGATGGAGCCTGCCAGTGCAGCCATAAGCGGAACGAAACTCATGGCCCGCGCGCTCGACGCGTTGGCTCAGGCGAACGTCGAAATCCTGGCGTTCACCAGTTCAAGCTACCGGCAAAGCTTCTGCTTCCTGGTCCGCCAATCGGAGCTGGAACGCGCCCGGGAGTTCCTCGAAGAAGACCTGGCGCTCGAACTGGTCCACGGCTACCTCCAGCCGATCGAGGTGGACGCCGATGTCGGGTTGATCGCGGTGGTGGGCGAGGGTATGCGCGGCACCCCCGGCCTGGCCGGCCGCCTCTTCACGGCCATCTCAAAGCACGACATCAACATCATCGCGATTGCCCAGGGCTCGAGCGAGCTGACTATCGCCATCGTGGTGCGCCGCAGCGGCCTGGAACAGGCGGTACGCGCCATCCACGGCGAGTTTTGACGAACTGGAAGATTTCTGAGCGGCGATCGTCATCCGAGCGCTCAATTCGCCGAAGGTTTCTGGGCGCGCTCAATTTCGAAGATCTCAACCGGACCTTTTTGAGCTTGAAACGCAAGCCCCAGTTGCTCACGAAAAACGGTGAAAATCGAGGCGCCGCCGGAATCTGGCGGTCCGCCATCTGGCGGCGGTCGCATCGCTATAGCTTGGTCGGGAGTCCATTCAATGCTGATGTCAAAATTCTTGGTGAGGCCCGTCTTGTCCAGCACCGTGCGCCCGAGAACACGCGATAGCAAGGCGTCAGAGTGGCGATTGGGGCGCTTACAAGAATCACCCCTTCCGGGCCCAACGCGAAATTGCCGCACAAACGCATGGGATCCACGGCGAAAGGATTGACCGGATCTGGTTCAGTGCAGCCGCCTTTTTTAGATTCAATAAGCCGTGGGCCGGGCTTTCCGTCCTTCCGGGCCATTACCAAGACATACATCGGAAGTTGCTTGACCTCGCGGCGCACCACAATGCTAAACCTGTCAGCCAAGAGAGACTGCAGCCTCAGAAGCACCTCATCCCGTTTGACCGCGCTTCCGGCTTTCGCTGAGATGTCGTAGTGATCGGAGTCTAGCCAGGCCGGTCCGCCTGAAATCTGATACGGCTGAATGCCGTAGGCGTTTTCAATCATGGCTTTCAGAGTCATGTTGATTATTTCTAATCTGCCCCCGGGAGGCATCGCGATGACCGTAGCCCGCTCGTCCGGCGCGGCTGGCTTAATGGATGCAGTTTCGAACTCGAGACGGATTTGAGCGATTGCCCCAACGCTCATGCTCAGAAACAGGCAAACAAGGACCAGGAACACTCGTCTCATGCGTCAGACTCCACGGATTCGCTATATCAATTGAGATCCAGGCGGGGCATACTCGAGTCTTTCAATGACTTCTTGGGTTCGTTTCGTCGTACATATCTTCAAGTCGGAACCTCCTCCGGTGGGGTTAGACTTCGCCAAATGCTGCGATATACTAGAGGTAGCTCACCCTTGAAAATCAAGAGGTTTCATGCGCGCATAGCGCCGCGCCTCAGCAGCTGGAGATATCACCATGTTTGATCTGTTCCGGAGCTCGGATAAGGTTAAGAAGTACGTTCTGGGGGGATTGCTCACCCTGGTGGCCCTGTCCATGGTCACCTACCTCATCCCCAACTACAACACGGGCACCACCACCAGCGATAATCCAGTGCTGGCGGAAGTGGGCGGCAAGAAGATCACCGCGCTGGAAGCCCAGCAACTCTTCCAGAAGTACAGCCAAGGGCGCATCCCGCCGGATCTGCTGGACGTCTATCTGCCGCAATTCGTGGAGCAGATGGTCTCGGAACGTGCCGCTCTCTATGAAGCCAACCGGCTGGGCATCACTGCTACCGACGACGAAGCTCTTTCGAGCATCGTGGCTAACTACCCCCAATACTTTCCGAACGGATCGCTGGCATCGAAAGATCAGTTCGAGGCTGCACTTGCGCAGCAGGGAATCACCCTCCAGGATGTGGTGGACGAAGCCCGGGATCAGGTTATTCTGCGCAAGATGCAGAGCGCCGTTTTGGGCAGCATCGTGGTGACGCCCAAGGACATCGAGGACGAATACCGCAAGAAGAACGAGAAGATGAAGATTCAGTACATTGCATTCCCTCCGGCCAAGTTTCGCGATCAGGCGAAACCCACCGATGAGGAAGTGCGCAAGTACTACGATTCAAACAAAGCGAGCTTCGCCCAGCCGGCCAAGACGGCTTTCCAGGTGGTTGTGCTCGACCAGGACAAAGTCGCCGCGACCATTAACGTGACGGACGAACAGCTCCGCGCGGCGTATTCCAGTTCCCTCGATAACTTCCGTATGCCGGAACGTGTGCACGCGCGTCACATACTTCTCAAGACCGAGGGGAAATCGGATGCCGAGAAGAAAGCCCTGATGGCTAAAGCCGAGGACTTGCTCAAACAGCTCAAAAACGGTGCCGATTTCGCGGAGTTGGCTAAGAAGTATTCCGACGACGGCAGTAAGGATCAGGGCGGCGACCTAGGGTGGTTTACTCACGGTCAGATGGTTCCCGAGTTCGACAGCGTGGCCTTTTCGCTCAAGCCGAAAGAATTGAGCGGCGTGGTGACATCGCAGTTCGGCTACCACATCATTCAAACGCTGGAAAAGGATCCCGCGAAGCTCAAGCCTTTCGAGGAAGTAAAAGACGAGCTGGCGAAAGAAGTACGTGCGCAGGCAGTCACTGACAAAATGCAAATGCTGGGCGACCAGATGCACGCGGATCTGATAAAGTCTCCCAAATCCGCCGCCGACATCGCCAAGAAGTACGGCGCGGATCTGATCGTGGTGCCTTCCGCCGCGCCCGGCGAAGCCATCCCTGGCCTGGGTGTCAATCCGGAAATCGACAGTACGCTCGCTTCGATGAAGCCGGACGAAGTGTCATCGGAATTGGTTTTGCCCAACAACCGCATGGCTGTTGTTATTTTGAACAGCCGCACTCCTGGCCGGCCGGCAGAGTTCAGCGAAGTACAGGCGCAGATCCGGGACAAACTTGTGAACGACAAAGCCGCTCAGATTGCCGGGGATCGCGCCAAGGCCGCCGCCGAACGGCTTAAGAAGGGCGAGGATATCAATCAAGTCGCCAAGTCGATGCAACTGGAGGTCACTACGTCGAGCACCTTCGGACGCCCCGATTCGATTGACGGTCTGGGCCCCGCAGCCTCCCTGGGGGATGCCTTTGCTACTCCGCTGGGCGGAGTATTGGGTCCATTGCCGATACAGGGGCGGGCGATCGTGGCAAAAGTGATCGAAAAATCCGATGCCGATATGGCAGCCTTACCGGTGGAGCACGATACCTTGCTCACGCAGCTCAAGCAGAAGAAGGCGCAGGACCGCAATGCGCTTCTCATGGATGGCATCCTCGCGAAACTAACGAGCGAGGGTAAGGTCACCGTGCATCAAAAAGAAATCCAGAACATGCTCGCTTCGATGCGTCAGAAATAGGCGCGCCGTTTGATGGTCCATTTCCTGATCGAGGTCTGGCGGAGCCTCACCGATCCTGACCGGCTGATTCAGCTGCTGACCGCGGTCATTACGGGCTGGTGGGGCTATGCACTTCTGGCCGGTATCGTCTTCGCGGAATCCGGGCTGCTCGTGGGGCTCTTCCTCCCGGGCGATTCGCTCCTGTTCACTGTGGGCGTAGTCGCGGGGGCAGGCCAGCTCGATATCGTTCAGATCTGCATCCTGTTTGTGGTTTTCTCGATCCTGGGAGATCAAAGCGGCTATCTTTTAGGCCGGCGCACCGGGCCGCGCATCTTTACGCGCCCCGATTCGCTACTGTTTAAGCAACAGTACATCAAGCAAACCCACGAGTTTTATGAAAAACACGGCGGCAAGACGCTGATTTACGCGAAGTTCGTTCCCATCGTGCGCACCTTCGCACCGTTCATGGCGGGCGTGGGGCGCATGCAGTATTCGCGTTTCGTCTCCTTCAACGTAATCGGAGGCGTAGGCTGGGTGCTCTCAATGACGCTGGCCGGCTATTTCCTGGGAGCGATTCCGGTCATTCGCGCGAACTTCGAAAAGGTCGTCCTGGGGATCGTCTTCATCAGCGTGGCACCGATGGTGGTGCACTACTTCAGGGTGCGCCGCGCAGCTTCCTGAGCGCGGTCTGCACGGCGGGATCACGCTGCATCTCGATTTCATCGCCGCGGGCCACGCCGAACTTCAGAGTCAAAATCTCCTGCTGCAAACGGCTGCTGATCCAGTCGCGGTTGGTCAGCCAGTCGGCGACGCCCGGTTGGATCGACCGCTCGGATAGAAAGACTTTAAGCTCGTCCATGGCCGAGGAGATCATCGCGGAGGAAACCTGGCCATCGGCGGCAACGGTATGGGTGCGGAGGTACTCGGTGGCGAAGCTAGTGAGCGATCCACTGGCATCGAGCACAAGCTGGAGGCGGTTCTGTTGCGCGGGGTAGACGATCTGGTCAGGCTGAATACCACCTCCGCCGGGTAACGACCGGCCCGCATCGGAGTGGAACGGTCCGCGGGCCATCACGGTCGCCGCGCCCAATTGACCGCTGGCCAGAGGCTTTTGAATCGAGCGGCCGCTCGGCGTGTAATAAAAAGCCGTAGTCAGAGCCAGGCCGCTCAAGGCCGACAATGGGAAGACTTGCTGGACTAAGCCTTTCCCGAAGCTCGGCTCGCCCAGTACGATGGCGCGGTCGTGATCCTGTAGCGCGCCGGTGACGATCTCCGAAGCGCTCGCGCTCTTTCCGTTGATCAGGATCGCGAGCGGAAAGGTGTAAGGCGTGACTCCTTTGGGAACGGCCACCCGCTCGGGCTTGGTGCTGCGGCCGCCGATGGTGAAGATCAATTGATCGGGTGAGAGAAACAGCGCTGCGGTTTCGGCGGCCGATTGCACGGCTCCGCCCGGATTGTCGCGCAGGTCGATGATCAGGCCCTGAAGTGACTTGCCGCCGAGTTTCTCTATTGTCTGTTGCACCAGCTGACCTGTGGGCTGCTCGAAGCTGGTGATTCGCAAGTACCCGATTCCAGGCGCGACCATATAGGCGCGGTCGACCGTGGGCGCATCGAGCAGCGCAGGCGACATCTTGATCTGCATAGGACGCTCGCTGCCGGGCTTGCGGACGTCGAGCACGGCTTCCTTCTGGCGGGCTTCGCCTAACACCTGCGCGAGCTGCTCCACGTCCAGATAGCGGACCGGGATGGTATTGATGCCGAGAATCTCGTCGCCGGCGGACAGGCCGGCCTTCGCGGAGGGGGAGCCTTCGATGGTCTGGAGCACGATCACGCGGCCCGGCAATAGGCTCACGACGGTGCCGAAGCCTTTACGCTCGCTCGTTTGCATCTGCTGAAGCTGCTCGAATTGATCGGGATCGAAGAACACCGAATGCGGATCGAGAGTGCGCAGCATCCCGGGGATTGCACCCTGGTAGATGGCGGTCGCGGCCGGCACGGGGTCGGCGGATTCGCTCTCGACCGTTGCGTAGACGCCGACGATCTTTTTCAGCTCTTGTTCGATTTGCGCCGCAGCATCATCCGCAGCCAATAATGGCCGCAAAAAGACGCAAATGGACGCGAATCGTATGAGGCGCTTCATCGCTTGAATCGTGTGGCCTGGCGAGTGCGGTGGTGATCGAGAGCAAGACCGATCAGACGGTCGAGAAGTTCGGTAAAAGGCACGCCAGCCGCTTCCCACATCTTCGGATACATGCTGATAGACGTGAAGCCAGGGATGGTATTGATCTCGTTGATGTAGAGCTTCCCCGTAGCGTTCTCCATCAGGAAATCGACGCGGGCCATGCCTTCGCACTCGACAGCCTGATACGCGGCGACCGCCATCCGCTGCATCTCCGCGGTCTGCTCGGGGGTGAGTGGTGCGGGCACAATGAGCTTGGCCGCATCCAATAGATACTTGTCTTCGTAATCGTAGAAATCACGCGAGGGGATGACTTCGCAAGGGACGGCGGCGATGGGCTGCTCGCTTCCCAGGACGGAGCATTCGAATTCGCGGCCCGCGATGCCGCGCTCCACCAGGATCTTGCGGTCGTACTGGCTGGCGAGTTCGAGCGCTGCGGGAAGTTCGGCGCAGGTTTTCACCTTCGAAATTCCGACAGAAGAACCGAGATTCGCCGGCTTGACGAACAACGGGAACGGCAGGTTGAAATCGTTCCGGTGGCCGCCGCGGATTACAGTTGCGTATTCGGCCACAGGAAGCCCGCGCTCGACGAGAAGGCGCTTGGTGACTTCTTTGTCCATCGCCACGGCGGACGCCAGCACACCTGCTCCCACATAAGGCAAATCGGCGAGCTCGAGGAGACCCTGCACGGTGCCGTCTTCTCCGAACGTTCCATGCAGAATGGGAAACACGACATCGATTCCCGGATTCGCGCCGGGCTCGGCAGAGAGAGCGCGCGGCTCCCAACGGCCTTCGGGAGTGATGAAGATACGCTGAACGTCATACTTCGCTCGATCCAGGCCTGCGATGATCGATTCGGCCGAGCGCAGCGAGATCTCGTGCTCGCCGCTCCGTCCTCCATACAGCACGGCTACACGCAAGGGCATCCTTAAAGAATCCTCTTTCCCAAAGCCGACATTAACAGTTCGACGCCTAGAATGGCCGTCCGGTTAGCAATGTCCAGCACCGGATTCAATTCCACCATTTCGAGCGACGTCATCAGACCGCTATCGTTGATAATCTCCATGGCCAGGTGCGCCTCGCGATAGGTTATGCCGCCGTGGACCGGAGTGCCGACGCCTGGCGCCTCGGCCGGATCGACCGCGTCCAAATCGAACGAGAGATGAAAGCCCGAGGTGCCAGAGGAGACGGCGTGAATGGCTTCCTGCATCACTGTGCGCATGCCGCGCTCGTCGATGTCGCGCATGGTAAATGGGTGGACGCCCGCGCCACGTACGTTGAAACGCTCGATATCGTCCACGCTGCGCAATCCCACGATGGCGACGTTCTGAGGCTCGACCATCGGCACATGCGATGCGATACCCGTCAACTCGGCCGGTCCCAGACCGATGATGCACGCGAGCGGCATGCCATGCACATTCCCGGACGGGCTCGAATCAGGAGTGTTCATATCGGCGTGCGCGTCGACCCACAATACGCCCAATTTCTTGCCGGTTCTACCGAAGTGCCGCGACATGCCGGCGACGGTTCCGATGGCCGCGGAATGATCGCCGCCCAGCACTAGTGGGAAGTGTCTCTGATCGGCGGCGCGCTCGACCATTTCCGCCAGGCGCGCGCAGGTGTGTGCGATCTGCGGAAGATATCGCGCGTGCACAGGACCCGTGGGCAAGCTTTCCGGCTGGTCCACGATTATGTTGCCAAGATCGTCGGCCAGGTAGCCCAACTCGGCGAGCTTCTGATTCAAGCCGGCAACGCGCAAGGCCGAAGGGCCCATGTCCACGCCGCGGCGTCCCGCACCCAGATCCATGGGCGCGCCGATGACGGCGATGTGAGATTGACGCATGGGAACTATTAATGATTATCGCGTCTTACGGTTTCATCTTCCCTTACGGGGAATCTTTGATCTCGAAGCTGATCAGATGGATCTCCTCGTCGCCTACGTTTTCGATGCTGTGCGGCGGGAGGCAGTCGAGCCACGCGGCTGGGGGCAGGGGATTGGCAAGCTTGCGGCTGTCGAACAGGATGTTGTCCTCGCCATCGCGGCGGATGAAATGGCTGAAGCGCACGGTGTTGTAAACGGCGGGCCAGCGGTGGGTGTGGACCGGTACGATATCGCCCACCGGAATGCGGGTATCGAGGACGCGCACCTTTTCATTCTCGAAGACCAGGCGGTGATGTTTGGGGGCCGCGATGACGGCATCGAGCTCAGGTGGCCATCGCCAGGGTTCGTTCATCATTAGGGCTTCGTGCGATAAATCATCCGCGGAAAGGCGGTGGTTTCGCGGACATGATCGAGGCCGCACATCCACGCGACGAATCTTTCGACGCCCATGCCAAAGCCAGCGTGCGGGACGCTACCGTACTTACGCAGATCCAGATACCATTCGAACGCTTCGCGCGGCAGTTTGTGTTCTTCCAGACGTTTGAGCAGCAGATCCAATTCATGAATGCGCTGCCCGCCGCCGATGATTTCGCCGTAACCCTCGGGCGCGATGAAATCGACTCCCAGGGCAACATCGGGGCGATCCTCGGCCAGTGCGAAATAGAACGCCTTGACCGCGGCCGGGTAGCGATCGATCATTACGGGGCGGTCCAGGTCCTCGGTGATCAGCGTCTCGTCGGTGTTGCCCAGATCGCTGCCCCACTGGATCTCGCTGCCCTTGGATTTGAGTTTCTCGACTGCCTGGTCGTAGGTCATCCGATGAAAGGGGGCCTTCACCGCTTCCAGTTTCGAGACGTCTCGTTCCAGAACCTTCAAGTCTTCGCGGCGATTTTCCAGGACGCGACTGATAACGTGCAGGATCAATTCTTCGCCTACGTGCTTGACGTCCTCGAGATCGGCGTAGGCCATCTCCGGCTCGACCATCCAGAACTCGGTCAGGTGCCGACGGGTCTTGGACTTCTCCGCGCGAAACACGGGGCCGAAGCAATAGGTTTTGCCGAAAGCTGCGGCGGTTGCTTCGCCGTAAAGCTGCCCGGATTGGGCGAGATAGACTTTCTCGTCTTCGAAGTAATCCACTTCGAACAGCGTGGTGGTGCCTTCGCACGCGGCGGGCGTGAAGATCGGCGTGTCGACCAGGATGAAACCGTGGGAATCGAAGTAATCGCGAATCGCCTTGATCACCTCGTGGCGGACCAGCAAAGCCGCGTGCTGGCGGCGGCTGCGCAGCCACAGATGGCGGTGATCCATCAGGAAATCGATGCCGTGCTCTTTCGGCGTGATGGGATACGGATCGGATTCGGGCACGCGCTGAACGATTTGCGCGGTTTCAACGTCCAGCTCAAAGCCGCCAGGAGCTCGGGCCTCGGCGCGAATCTTGCCGCGGACGATCAGGGACGATTCCTGCGTCAGGTGCTTCAGCGTTTCAAACAATTCTTCCGGCAGCGCCGATTTGACGGCGACGCATTGTATGATCCCCGAACCGTCGCGCACTTGCGGGAAACAGATTTTGCCGCCGCTGCGTAGGTTGTACAGCCAGCCGGCAATTTCGACAGTCGCTCCCACATGACTGCCCGCCTGTGAAATTGCGATCCTCTCAAGACTCATGGGGAGATTTCAATCCTTCAAGATATTCGAAAGTTGTTCGAGCTGATTCGGCGGGATGCTGCATTTCATCCACTTCACGCAGCTCCAAAAGCAACGGATACTGCCCATCTGCCGAGCGCAGAAGGTCCATGGTGCGCGGCCAAACGATGGACCCTTTGCCCGGGAACAGATGCGAATCGTCGGCGCCATTGTTGTCGTGTACGTGGGTCGAGCGAATACGGGGCTTCAGGAGACGATACTCGTTCTCGATGCTGCCGCGCATATGGGCGTGGCCCACATCGAAGCATACATTCAGATTCAGATGAGTCACATCCAGAAACATCATCAGGCGTTCGGCGTGCGAGAGCTCATTGGGGGTGTTCTCCAGAAGCACTTCGACGCCTCGCTGGCGTGCGAACAGGTTAATTTCCTCTAGCGCGGAAAACGCCGCGTCAATCTTACGCTCGTCGAATTCTTCCCAGGCGACGCCCAGGTGCTGGATCAGATAGCGGAACGGCACCGTCTCGGCGATCTCCAGAGCGCGCTTGATTTCGTCCACCATATCCAGGCGTTTGGATTTTACCGGCTCGGTAATGGTGACGATGGACTGGGGACCCGACCGCCCCCACGCCATGTCGTTGTACATGGGCGAGTGCAGGGAGTGAAGCTTGAGCTCGGCATCGCGGAACCAATGCCCGAGATCGGCAACCTGCGCCTTATCGCGATAGTCCAGATGCTGGCGGGCACAGAAGATCTCGACCAGCGGAATGCCGGCGTTCCAGATCCGGTCCAGCCAGACGGTGGTCAGGCGGTGATTCGCGAAAAGGTGCGTCGAGAGGGCGCGCTGCATATTTGTGAGTTCCTAAGCCGCTCAGTATCCGGCGGCCTTTCCCGATGCGCGCCCGTCTGACCCACCTTCCAACCAGCCGCCCTTACTGATGATCGCTTCGACACGCGCCAACACCAAGCCAGGCGAATGATCGACGTCATAGCCGCGCGATTTGAGGAGCGCGATGGTATCGGGAGAAATTCCCGGTTCGAGGTACAGCTTGTCGGGCTGCCATTGATGATGGATGCGCGGTGCATCTACCGCGTCCTGGGCGTTCATGCCGAAATCGACTACGTTAAGGATCACTTGCAGCACAGCGGAGATGATGCGCGAGCCGCCGGGAGCCCCCACCGCCATGAAGAATTTGCCGTCGCGGGTGAGGATGGTCGGCGTCATGGATGAGAGTGGCCGTTTGCCGGGCTGGATGGCGTTCAGTTCGCCTTGAATCAGACCGAAGGCATTGGGCGAGCCGGGCTTGGAGGCAAAGTCATCCATTTCATCGTTCAGCAGGAAACCCAGGCCGGGAACGGTGATGCCGTTGCCGTAGCCTTCGTTGAGCGTATACGTGACAGCCACGGCGTTGCCCTGCGCGTCGACGACGTTGTAGTGGGTGGTCTCACCACCATCGCGCGCGGCAGGCAAACCGGGGAGAATCTGCGTGCTAGGCGTCGCGCGATTTGGATCGATGCTGTCGCGGCGGCGCTTGATGTACGCCGGATCGAGCAGACTTGTTAAACGCAGCTTACCGAAGTCGGGATCGCCTAGATATTGGCTGCGGTCGGCGTAGTAGCGGCGCATGACTTCGGCCACGTACTCGATTTCGGCCGCGGAACCGAAGCCGGATTTCTGATAACCCGAGCCATCCAGCATCCCCAGCATTTGCAGAATGCCGATGCCGCCAGAACTCGGAGGAGGCGCCGCGACGATTCCGTATCCGTGATAAGACCCGGTTAAGGGCGCACGCTCCACGGCGGCATAGTCTTTGAGATCGGACAAAGTGATCAGGCCGCCCTTGCGGGCCATGGCTTCGGCGAGCTTTTGGGCGGTCTCGCCTTCGTAGAACTCGTTTACGCCGTTTTGGGCGATGCGGTGGAGAGTCCGCGCGAGTTCCGGCTGGATAAAAGTATCGCCAGGCGCGAAATACGCCCCGTTCTTCTGAAAGATGCGCTTGGATTCCGGGTCTTGCGACAAGTTGCGGGCGCTCTTCAGCGATTCCGCCAACGCATAACTCACCGGAAATCCACGCTCCGCTAAATCGATAGCAGGTCCAACGAGGTCGGCCCATTTGCGGCTGCCGTACTTGCGATGGGCCAGCTCGAACCCGCGCACCGTGCCGGGGACGCCAGCGGATCGCCAGCCGTCTAAGCTGTCGCGCGTGGGCTCGCCCGAAGCGTCCAAATACATGTTGCGCGAGGCTTTCGCGGGGGCGCGCTCACGGAAATCGATGAAAGTAGAACGGCCGTCGGCGAAGCGGATCAGCATGAATCCGCCGCCGCCCAGGTTTCCGGCATAGGGATGGGTGACGGCCAGAGCGAAGCCGACGGCGATCGCCGCGTCCACGGCATTACCGCCATCTTTCAAAACCTGCACACCAACGTCGGCCGCCAGAGGTTCCTGTGTCCCCACCATCGCGTGGCGGGTGCGTACGGGTTCGCGCGCGTTCGCGGAGACGCAGAATCCCCCCGCTAACACCAACATGACGAGCGGCCACCGCATGAATCCGATTCTAGCGGATCGGCGAAAGACTAGAATTGAAGGCGTTGCTCGCAAGGATATTCGCCGCCATGAGCGGATCGCCTGCACGCAGCCGATTTTACTCGCCTGGACCAGCGCAGACGGGTCCGACCAGTACGCTCGCGGCAAGTGCCGCGATATTTCGTCCCCGGGTGCGCTACTCTGGCCGCGGCAAAGCGGCCAATGTCATCGGCCTGGAACTGAACCAGCAGGTTCGCCGGCAAATGCAGGAGTCGCTGCGGGAAACACCCTCCGGCTCATAGAAAATTCCAATCAGTCCCATCAAAAGACTCGACCGCAATATTGCTCTGGAAGTTACTATACTGATTAGGCTTACGCCACGGTGCGGAGCGACACAAAGGAGCGCCATGAGGAACCTGTCTTTCCCCAGGCTTCGCGCTTTTGGTAGCGCGCCAGCAGGGTCTGCTGATGCAGTCATTGATTCGCGGATGGATGCAAACGGGGGCGCCCGCCGGCCTCGCACATTTACGAAGTCAACCAATTTGACCAAATGGCTAGGATGCCTACAGTTTCTGATGCTGTTCGCGCTCACGGCGGGCGTTTCGCTGGCCCAATCGATACCGCCGGATATCGCCAAGAAGCTGGACGATCTGGACAAGGCCACCAAGAGCGCCCAGATGGCCGGCGACAACGCATGGATGCTGACCAGCTCGGCGCTGGTGCTGATGATGACCGGTCCCGGGCTGGCGCTGTTCTATGGCGGACTGGTACGCAAGAAGAACGTGCTGAGCACCATGATGCATAGCTTTATCTTGATGGCCACGGTTTCGATCATATGGGCGGTAATCGGCTACAGCCTGGCGTTCGGCGAAGGCAACGCTTTTTTGGGCGATCTGCGTTATCTGTTCCTGAGGGGCGTGGGCGGGGATCCCAACGCCGATTACGGCGCGACCATTCCGCATCAGACCTACATGATCTACCAGCTGATGTTCGCCATCATCACCCCCGCGCTCATCTCGGGCGCGTTTGCGGAACGGATGAAGTTCTCGGCCATGCTGCTGTTCATGACGTTGTGGTCGTTCGTAGTGTACTTCCCGATGGCGCACATGGTGTGGGGCAAAGGCGGACTGCTGAATGCCGCGCTGGGCGGACAGTTTCCGGCATTCGATTTCGCCGGTGGGACGGTGGTGCATATCACTTCTGGCATTTCGGCGCTGGTTTGTGCGCTATACCTGGGCAAGCGCAACGATTATCCGGGCGAATCCATGCGGCCGCACAGCGTGGTGCTGAGCGTGATCGGCGCGTGCCTCTTGTGGGTGGGCTGGTTCGGATTCAACGCGGGCAGCGCAGTGGCAGCGGGATCGCTGGCGTCGAGCGCATTTATCGCGACTCATTTCGCCACGGCTGCGGCGGTTTTGGGATGGATGACGATCGAATGGATGATGGTCGGCAAACCCAGCGTACTGGGCGCGATTTCCGGAGCAGTGGCCGGACTGGTGGCGATCACCCCTGCTTCGGGTTTCGTCAAACCAATGCCAGCTATTTTGATCGGACTGGCGGCCGGTGTGGTGTGCTATCTAATGGTCAGCAAGGTCAAGAAGATGTTCGGCTACGATGATGCTCTGGACGCGTTTGGCGTTCACGGGGTCGGCGGAACGCTAGGCGCGCTGCTGACCGGTGTGTTCGCCACCAAGGAAGTCAATGATCTTCGGATGGGCAAGCCTATGGGGTGGGTGGATGGCTATGCCGGGCAGATGACCAACCAGGTCATAGCGGTATTGATTTCGATTGGACTGGCGGTAGTAGGGACGTTGATTATTCTCAAGATCTGCGACGTCGTGCTCGGCGTGCGCGTGAGCAAGGATCAGGAGACCGAAGGCCTGGATCTGAGCATGCACGGAGAAGAGGGCTACAATCTCGAGTCTTAGACGAGTTGGCCGCGTGCGGAAGGGTATACTTCCGCAAGGAGACCTGACATGAGGAAGATCGAAGCAATCATCCAGCCGCACAAGTTGGAAGACGCAAAAGAAGCCCTTAAGAATATCGGCGTCGATGGGATGACGATTACCGAGGTGCGCGGTCACGGGCGACAGAAGGGTCACACGGAGGTCTATCGCGGCATGGAATACAAAGTAGACCTGCTGCCCAAGGTAAAGCTGGAGATGGTAGTAACGGACGAGCGCGCCGACGAAGTGATTCGGACTCTGGCCGCCGCCGCGCGGACGGGCAAGATCGGCGATGGGAAGATCTTTGTGTATGCGGTAGCCGACGCGGTACGGATCCGCAACGACGATCGAGGAGAATCAGCATTGTGAAGGAAGTGGCGGTACTTCCACCGCCTAGTCCGGAGGAAGTCCGGCAGACGCTGGCTGGACGGACGGCGGAAGTTGAAGAACGGGTGCGCCAGGCGTATGCGAAAACGCTGGAGCCTTTATTCCGTAGGGATCTGGCGCTGGTGGCAGTCGGAGGTTTCGGACGGAGCGAACTGTTTCCGCACTCCGATGTCGATCTGCTGTTGCTCGCGGAATCCGACAAGCATCTGCCTCCGCGCGAAAACATCGCCGCCTTCTTGCAGGGCTTGTGGGATTCGGGTCTGCGCCCCAGTCATTCCGTGCATTCGGTGGCGGATTGTTGTGTCGAACACGAGGATAACGCCGAGTTCACTATCAGCCTCCTGGACCGGCGCATGCTCGCGGGAGACACGGCGCTGTATCAGTCTCTTGAAGACAAGTTCCGGCAGTTCCAGGCGAAGCGAGGCCACTCACTGGCTCACAAGATCGCCGGTCTGGCGGAAGGACGGCGCGCCAAGTATCAAAACACCATTTATCATCTGGAGCCGAACGTCAAAGAAACTCCCGGCGGTCTCCGCGATCTGCAAACCACGCGCTGGCTACTGAGCCTGGAGCCGCGGGAAGGGACGCCTGACTTATCGGCCGCGTTCAGTTTGCTCTCCGGGGTCCGTTTGCGGCTGCACGAATTGGCCGGGCGCGACCAGAACGCACTGAGCTTCGACGCGCAGGAATCCATCAGCGAGCATCCAGCCGCCTTGATGCGGGATTATTACCGCCAGGCACGCGTTGTGGACCAGGCCGTGAGACAAGCCATCGAAGCATCTACCGAGAAAGCGGGGACGCTGCTGGGTAGGTTCCACGAATGGCGATCGCGTCTGTCCACCGCCGAGTTCACGGTATCGCATGACCGCGTGCTGCTGCGGACACATAAGCCGCCGCAAGATCTCAGCCTGTTCGAGTTCGTGGCCCGCCATGGTCTGCGCATCGCGCCGGACACGATCGACCGATTGCAGGGTTTTACTCCGGAAACCAAATGGGACGATTGGAAGCATATGCTGTCCCTGCCCAAGGCCTCCGTGGGCCTGCGCGCGATGCAAGAGGCAAGCGTCCTGCCGAACGCCCTTCCGGAGTGGCGCAACATCGAATGCCTGGTGGTGCGGGATTTTTACCATCGCTATACCGTAGACGAGCACACCTTGGTGGCTATCGGTTCGCTCGAAGCGGTGACCGACGGACGCTTCGCGGATCTAATGAGCGAAATTGACGATCCGTGGCTGCTGCGCTTCGCGCTGCTGATGCACGACATCGGCAAAGGCTCGGGCCGCGATCACGCGGTGGCTTCGCTGGATATCGCCCGCGCTGTGATGGAGCGCCTCGGTGCGCCGGAAACGGATCGCGAGATCATCGAATTTCTGGTGCTGCGGCATCTGGATCTGTCGAGCGTCATGAGCTCCCGTGATCTGTATGACGGTTCCACGGCGCGCGCACTTGCCGATCGCGTCGGCACGCTGGAGCGGCTGAAGCAATTGACCATGCTGACTTACGCCGATATCAGCGCCGTCAACCCGCAAGCTATGACGCCCTGGCGCATGGAACAGCTTTGGCGCGTCTACCTGATGGCCTACGAAGAGCTGACGCGCGAGCTGGTGACCAAGCGCATCCACGATGCCCCCGGGATGCCGGCGGAAAAGGCCAGTTTTCTGGAAGGGCTGCCGACGCGCTATTTGCGCACCCACACACCGGAAGAGATCGACGCGCATTTCGCTCTGGCGCAACAGTTGGCATCGCGGCCGGTGGCGGTGGAGATTCATCACGAACGCGGCTTCTATAAGCTCACGCTTTTGACCAAGGACCGTCCGGCTCTGTTTGCCTCGGTGGCAGGCGCGATTTCCAGCTTCGGCCTCAATATTCTTAAAGCCGAGGCTTTCTCGAACACTTCGGGCATGGTGGTGGACACCTTCACGTTCGCCGATCCGCACCGCACGCTGGATCTAAATCCCCCGGAAGTCGACCGGTTGCGCGGCGTAGTCCGTAAAGTGGTGGAAGGTAGGCAGGATGCCGATAAACTGCTGCGAGGGCGGCCGAAGCCGTTCTTATCGTCGCGCTTGAAGATCCGGCCGCGCGTTTCCTTCAAAGACGACGCCTCGGACGGAGCCACTCTCATCGAGATCGTGTCCGAGGACCGCCCCGGTCTGCTGTATGATCTGGCGAACGCGATTTCGCTCGCGGGCTGCAATATCGAGGTGGTGATGATCGACACCGAGGCGCACAAGGCGCTGGACGTGTTCTACGTTACCCATCAGGGCCACAAGCTGGCCGACGACCTGCAATCGGAGTTGAAATCGGAGCTGCTAGCGGCCTGCATCGGCCCGCGCTAATTTGGGAGACTTCCCATGAATTGGACAGTGTGGTGGCTGTTCGTCCCAGTGGAAACTGTCCTCTGCCTTACTCCTGGTCCCGCTGTGCTGCTGGTATTGGCGACGGCGCTGCGTCGCGGCCCGCGGGCGAGTATCGCATCGACGCTCGGTATTTTGTCTGCCAACACCATCTACTTCGCGCTCTCCGCTACCGGCCTGGGAGCATTGCTGCTGGCGTCATACCGCATTTTCTTTCTGATCAAGTGGGTCGGCGCCGCGTACCTGATTTATCTCGGCGTGACGGCGCTTCTCTCGAAATCGGGCGCATTCGGTAATCCTGAGACCCCCTCGCAATCCAGCCGATCGTCGCCACGGCTCTTCATGGATGGATTGTTGCTGCAATTGTCCAATCCGAAAGCTATCGTGTTTTTCGCTGCACTACTGCCGCAGTTCATCGATCCAAAAGGCGACCTGGTGCTGCAGGTGTTGGTTCTCGGGATCACTAGCGTCGTCATCGAGAGTGTGGTGCTGTTGTGCTACGGCCTGGCAGCGGGAAGGGCTTCGGCAGTTGCCCGGGAGCCGCGCTATGCGCGGTGGACCAACCGCGTTTCAGGAGTATTACTCATCGGCGCGGGCAGCGGATTGGCTGCTCTGCGGCGGTCATGATCGACAAGCACACGCTCGCACTGATCAGCATTGTCGGTAGTTCTCTTGACATGCTCGGCGCGCTATACCTTGCCTATGACCTTTTGGGCGGGGAACACGGACCATTGCGGACGCTTACTAGAGGAGTCACCTATGGCGCGCTTTTCGGAGCCGGTTATGGCCTCCCACTGGGGCCGGTATTCGGACTTGCGAGCGGTTTAGCGCACGGAGTCACACTAGCCTGGGAGTTTTCTCGCGCTTCCAGGCGCGGTCCGAAGCCTGGGTTCTGGTATGACACGTCGATGAGTGCAATTCGCGGATGTGGATTTGCCGTAGGCGCGGCCTATACATTCGGCGTTCCATTCGGCATTACGTTTGGCTTGCTCAGCACGGCCGGGCAGGCGATCTCGTATCGGTTTGGGATGCGGCCCACGGCCGAGTACAAACCCGCGACCCGCCCGCGTATGACCCGGCTGCAGCTATTCGGAGCGGTGAATCGCACCGTCGGATATGCGGTTACCGGCTACTTCAGCAGCCTGGTGGCGGCAACCGGAACACGCGATCGCAATCCGGCTGAAAGTAGGACTCGTCACGGGCGCCGTGACGGCGATCTTCGGATCGTGCACTCCTTTCATTGAATGGTTTGCGGATCATGTGCCTGCAAAACGAATGGGAGTTTTCGGAGTCGGCTTGATTCTGGTCGGGTTTACGTTGCAATCGGTCCAGTATTGGGTGGCGTTGCTCGAGGCAAATGTACTTCCCAAATGAAGGCGGTCATGCTACACCTGAGTATTGCGCGTCAACATTCTCTGGATTGCTCTCGCACCATGGGTGATAGGTTCGGCTGCGGCCCAGGATTCCGCCGCGAATCAGCCCTCGGAACGTTGGAATCTCTACTATCAGGCAACGTCAATCGGCGACTATCACGGCAATTTCCCCGCGTTGTATAGTGGCGCGCATAGTCTCCAGAATACCTGGGAGCGCGACGCCTCCTTAACCAGCACACTCTATCTGGGCCTCCGGCTGCCCGACGATACGCAGATCTACATCGATCCCGAACTGGCGGGCGGGCGTGGATTCAGCGGTGTCAACGGTGTCGCCAATGCTCCCAATGGCGAGTTGCCGCGAGTCGCCTCCGCGACTCCCAAGCCCTATCTCGCCCGAGCGTACATCATTCACGATTTCGGATTCGGAAGCGAGCGCGAAGAAGTTGATAGTGACGCGAATCAGCTCGCGGGCTCGCGCCCGATGACTCGCTATTCCATCACGGTGGGCCGCTTCACGGTTACGGATTTTTTCGACAACAACCGCTATACGCATGATCCTCGGACGCAGTTCATGGGCTGGGGCATCATGTACAACGGCGCGTGGGACTACCCTGCGGACGTTCGCGGTTACACCTGGGGCTGGATGCACGAATTCCACACCCGCCGCTGGACTGTGCGCTACGCGAGCGCCGCGGAACCCAGGGTCGCGAATGGACTTCGGTTCGACCGGCGCCTGTTCGTCAATCGCGGCGACGTGTTTGAAGGCGAAATACATTATTCGGACGGCGAGCATCCGGGCATTCTACGATTACTCGGCTTCGTTAACCACGCCAATGCCGGTGATTATGCCGAAGCACTGCGCCTAGGTCAGCAGACGGGAACCATCCCCGATGTCACCGCCACGCGCCGCAATGGCACGCTGAAGTACGGAACCGGCGTGAACCTTGAGCAGCAGATTACGAAGAACGTGGGCGTGTTCGCGCGGCTGGGCTGGAATGACGGCAAAACGGAAAGCTTCGCGTTCACGGCGATCGACCGCTTAGCGACCGGCGGCGTTTCCGTCGCGGGTGGGCGCTGGAAGCGTCCAGACGATGTCGCAGCAACGGCGCTCACCATCAGCGGCCTATCTGGCGTTCATGCGTCCTATCTAGCGCACGGCGGCCAGGACTTTCTAATCGGCGATGGAGCCTTGCAATACGGCCCTGAGTACGTGTGGGAAAGTTACTACAGCGCGCGACTATTTGGCGGCTTCTTTGCAACAATCGATTTGCAGCACATCGCCAATCCCGCCTTTAACCAGGATCGCGGCCCGGTTTGGATCCCGAGTGCGCGCCTGCATCTGGAGGTCAAACTCCACGGGAATTCAAAGAACCCGTAGCGATTCACGCGGGAACTCGATCATCCAATCCTTGGTGTCGCGAACGCGCTCGTAGTCCGGACGCGTGAGGTCGACCGCGATGCCGCCGGCGAATTCCAGGCGCATCCATTGGGGCCTCTCGATGGTGCGTTCGAGCTGTGCCGGAATTTGGTTTACGCCGGGCTTGCCATTGCGGGCTAGGGCAGTGAGGCGCTCCGGCCGTACGCATACCGTGACGCGATCGCCCTTGAGATGGCCCGGAAAATAAGGCCCGTCGAGCTCATGCTCGCCCATCTGCACTTTACTGGTATTGCGACCCGGGTCAAGGGACCGGATCTCGGCAGGAATGAGATTGAAGATCCCCAGCAATCGTGCGACGTCGACATTGGCCGGCTGTTCGAAGATGGCTGCGGGCGTCCCGTTTTGTACCAGCCGGCCGTGGCGCAGGACTAGCATTTCTTCGCCGAGCTCGAAGCATTCGTCCAGATCGTGGGTCACCAGCAGCATGGGCGTCTCGAAATCCGCGCGGACCTGCCGCAGTACTTCGTAGAATTCGGCCCGCAGCGGAGCATCGAGGCCCTGCGCCGGCTCGTCGAAAAGCAGCAGTTTGGGCTCGCCGATCAAAGCGCGTGCGATAGAGCAGCGCTGGCGCTGTCCCCCGGATACTTCGTGCGGACGCCTGCCCGCTGCATCGACCAGTCGAAACTTTTCGAGCATTTCGTTGACTCGCCGATGGCGTTCGAGGCGCGGTCTGCGCTCAGCCGCGAACTCCAGGTTTTGGCGCAGAGTCATGTGCGGGAACAAGGCATAGTTCTGGAACACGTATCCGCAATTGCGTGCTTGTGGAGCAAGGTGGACGCCGGCGGCCCTGTCGAAAAGAATCTCGTCGTCGAGCAGAATGCGGCCCTCGTCCGCGCGCATGAAGCCCGCGATCAGATCGAGCGTGAGCGTTTTCCCCGATCCGCTGGGTCCGAAGAGAACCGTGACGCCGGCGGCAGCTTGAAATTCGAGCTCAAGCGAGAACGGGGCCGAATCGGGACGCGTGGGAAAAGTCTTACGAAGGCGGGCGCTGATCATGTGAATACGATCATGTTCCGCGCGGGTTTAGTCGATTAGCAAGGGTCAGGATCAGTAGCGCGATGGCCGAGATCACCAGAACCAAAGTGCGCGCCACCATCGTGTTACCGGCTTCGTAGGCGTCGTAAATGGCGACCGCAGCCGTCTGCGTGCGTCCGGGAATGTTGCCCGCCACCATGAGCGTGACCCCGAAATCTCCCAGTGATCGGGCGAACGCCAGCGCGACAGCGGCTAAGACCGAGCGGCGCGCCAAAGGCACAGTCACGCGCCAGAACAATCGCCATTCTGAGGCGCCCAGGTTGCGCGCCGCGCGCTCGAGACTCCGGTCGACACTTTCGAGCGCGGCACGCGCCGACTTCACCAGCAAGGGAAGGGAGTGTAGCAGTGCGGCTACCACTGCGGCTTTCCAGGTGAACACCAACGGCGAGCCGAATATGTTTTCCCACAGCTTGCCCAGCGGGCTATTCCCCGCCAGCAGCACCAGCAAATAGTATCCGAGTACTGTAGGAGGGAGTACCAGCGGCAGTGTGATAGCCGCATCCAGCACTTCTTTCCCGTGGAATTCGCGATTCGCGAGGATGTAGGCGAGCCACAGGCCGACGACGAAGGCTACCGCCGTGGAAACGAATGCCACACGCAGGCTGAGCCACAGCGGGAACCAGTCAATCTGCATGGAAGCTTCAATTATAGCCGCGAATGAACGCGAATGAACGCGAATAAAACGAGGGCTATTCCACGCCGTCGGCCAGAACGCGGACGTGGTTGTCGCGGACTTCCACGTATCCGCCCGTAACGACAAAGCTCTCGGTCTTGCCAGACGTGGTGAGCGTCAGCTTCCCGTGAGCCAGCTCGCTGAGCAACGCCGCGTGGCCCGGCAGGATGCCCATGTAACCGTCCTTGCCGGGGATCTCTGCGTAGTCGGCCTGCTGATCGACCACCAGTTTCTCCGGTGTCGCGATCTCAATGTGCAGGGTGTCCGCCACTTTACCCCTTCTTCTTCATCTCTTCGTATTTTTCCAGCACGTCGTCGATGGAGCCTTGCATATAGAACGCCTGCTCCGGGATCTCGTCGTGCTTGCCTTCGACGACTTCCTTGAAGCTGCGCACGGTATCGGCAACCTTGACGTACTTGCCCTTGAGGCCGGTGAAGGCTTCGGCGACGGCGAACGGCTGAGACAAGAATCGCTGGATTTTGCGGGCACGCGCGACCGTGGCTTTGTCCTCGTCGGAAAGCTCGTCGACACCCAGGATCGCGATGATGTCCTGCAGATCTTTGTAGCGCTGAAGAATCTGCTTCACCTGCTGTGCGACGTTGTAGTGTTCCTCGCCGATGATGAGGGGGTCGAGAATGCGCGAAGTGGACGCCAGAGGATCTACCGCGGGGTAAATACCGAGCTCGGAGATCGATCGCGAAAGGTTCGTGGTTGCGTCCAAGTGGGCGAACGTGGTGGCTGGCGCAGGATCGGTGTAATCGTCGGCGGGCACGTAAATCGCCTGCACCGACGTGATCGAGCCCGATCGTGTCGATGTAATGCGTTCCTGCAGGTCGCCCATTTCCGAAGCCAAGTTGGGCTGATATCCCACCGCGCTAGGCATGCGGCCCAGTAGCGCGGATACTTCGGAGCCGGCCTGGGTGAAACGGAAAATATTGTCGATGAACAGGAGCACGTCCTGGCCTTCTTCATCGCGGAAGTATTCGGCGACGGTAAGAGCCGAAAGCGCCACGCGCAAACGTGCCCCCGGGGGCTCGGTCATCTGGCCGTAGATCAAAGCGCACTTCGATTTCGTCCAGTCATGCGGATCGATCACGCCGGCTTCCTGGAACTCGAGCCAAAGATCGTTGCCTTCGCGGGTTCGTTCGCCCACGCCGGCGAACACTGACACGCCACCGTGCTTGGTGGCGAGGTTCGAGATGAGCTCCTGAATAATAACCGTCTTGCCCACGCCGGCGCCGCCGAACAAGCCGATCTTGCCGCCGCGCACGTATGGCTCCAGCAGGTCAATCACTTTGATGCCGGTCTCGAACATCTGCGATTCGGTGGATTGCTCTTCGAAGGCCGGCGCCTGGCGATGAATGGGGCTGCGCTTGGCGGTGTTCACCGGACCCATCTTGTCCACCGGCTGGCCAATGACATTGAGTACACGACCGAGTGTCTCCTTGCCCACCGGCACCATGACAGGCTCGCCCAGGTCGATGGCCTTCATGCCGCGAACCAGTCCGTCAGTGGGCTGCAGCGCAATGGTACGCACGCGGCTTTCGCCGATATGCTGTGCCACCTCGCAGATGATGTCGATCGGATCGGGAACGTTAAACCCTTCGCTGGTAATGCGTATCGCAGTGCGGATGACGGGAATGTGTCCTTCGGGAAATTCCACGTCGACGGCCGGTCCGGCCACCTGGATCACTTTGCCTTCGTTCATATGCAATTCCTCTTGACTATTCCAAAGCGGACGCGCCGCTGACAATCTCGATAATCTCGCGGGTGATGCTGGCCTGGCGGACGCGATTCATCAGCAGCGTCAGCTTGTCGATCACTTCGCTGGCGTTTTTGGTCGCAGCTTCCATTGCGACCATGCGCGCGGCGTGCTCGGCTGCAACGGATTCCAGAAATGCCCGATAGATCAGCAATCTGACATACCGCGGCAATAGGCTACCCAGCAATTCGCCTGGATTCTGTTCGTAAATGTAGTCCACGGTTTGGGCCGTTTTGGGCACCTCGATCGGCAGGATTCGCGTCGAGGTCAATGCCGGGGCCATGGCGTTCTTAAATTCGTTGGTGAACAGATAGACCGCATCCACTTCGCCGGATTCGAAGCGAGCGATGATTTGGTTCGCGATCCGCTCGGCGTCTTCAAACTTCACGCGGCGGAATAGATCGGTATGGGTCCCTGCAATGCCGCCGAATCTCCGCCGGAAGTAGTTCACGCCCTTCTTGCCGATGAGCTCGAAGGTCAACGTCGCGTTGCGGTGCTCGTCGGCGAAGCGCTGGGCCAGCTTGATCAGGTTGGAATTGAACGCGCCGGCGAGTCCACTGTCAGCAGTAATGACAACTAATAAGATGCGTTGCTCGGGACGAACGGCGAGCAGAGGATGTGCACCCGCATCCGGATCGTTGGCGGCGCCTTGCGCCACGTTCGCCAGCATCTGGCGCAACAACACACCGTAAGGACGCGCAGCGATAGCCTGATCCTGGGCACGCCGCAGCTTGGCCGCCGAGACCATCTTCATGGCCTTGGTGATCTGTTGCGTGTTCTTGACCGAGCGGACCCGCCGCCGGATATCAATCAGACTTGGCATTTACTTGCGGGCGGATTTTGCCAGTGTTTCCTGTACAAATCGCGTCTTGAATTCCTGCAGCGCCGCGTTCAGCTTACCCTTCATATCGTCGTCGATGGTCTTCTTTTCCTTGATGGTGGTGAGGATTGCCGGGTGCGCGTTTTCCAGGAACCTGTAGAGCTCCTGCTCGAACGCTTTGATCCGGTCGAGCGGGAGGTCGTCCAGCACGCCGTTGGTGCCCGCATAAATGATCGCGACCTGCTTCTCGACGGGGACCGGCGAATATTGGCCTTGTTTGAGGATTTCCACCATGCGGCTTCCGCGTACCAATTGAGCAGTCGAAGCTTTATCGAGTTCCGAGCCCATCTGGGCGAACGCCGCCAGCGCGCGATATTGCGCCAGACTGAGTCGCAAGCCACCGGCCACCTGTTTCATCGCCTTGATCTGCGCGTTGCTGCCGACGCGGCTGACGGAGATGCCGACGTCGATGGCGGGCCGAACGTTGGAGTTGAACAAGTCGCCAGTCAGGTAGATCTGACCGTCGGTGATCGAAATCACGTTGGTCGGAATGTAGGCGGAAACGTCACCCGCCTGGGTTTCAATGAAGGGCAGGGCAGTTAACGACCCGCCGCCGAGCTCGTCATTCAGCTTGGCGGCACGCTCCAGCAACCGGCTGTGGAGGTAGAACACGTCGCCTGGGAACGCTTCGCGTCCCGGCGGGCGGCGCAGCAGCAGCGAAATTTCGCGATACGCTGCGGCGTGCTTGGAAAGATCGTCGTAGATACAGAGCGCGTGACGTTTTGTATCGCGGAAATACTCGCCCATCGCGCAGCCAGAATAGGGCGCGATGTACTGCATGGGCGCTGGATCGGACGCAGTGGCGGCCACGACAATGGTGTATTCCATAGCGCCGTAGGTCTCGAGCGTCTTCACCACCTGCGCGACGGTGGAACGCTTCTGCCCAATCGCGACGTAGATACAAATTACGCCGCTGTCCTTT